>NZ_JACJOQ010000691.1:0-4549 GCF_014695635.1 Coleofasciculus sp. FACHB-712
GAGCGAATAGCAGCCTCAACAGTACCAACGAACTCCGCCTTCGCAGACTTAAGGTATTTAAAAACCGCACAGAGGGGTTTTGCCGTTTTACCTGTTGCTTATGTAGCCGCGAATTCTATTCACCGGGAACATTCTCTAGGGTTGGATGCTAAAAACGGTATCTCCTCACAAACACCATTTGTTAAAAGCGATCGCAATCAAAAATTCTTTCCTCTTGGTTTTAAAGCTATTAGAAGTGCGCCAGGAGTTACGCTTTATAACCAAAAATCTGATTATGTGCAAGTTGTTGATTTGAGCCAAGGCGCGTCTGTCAAATTCCTTTATGGCGAGATTACAAATCCCGGTAAGAAACAAGGCGCTTATGGAGGAAACGATCCTAAGTTGAGACGCCAAACGCTGACACAAGCTTGGAAAAATTTCTATTCTTTTAATAAAAAAGCTTTTTCGATAACGAATGGTCAGTTTTTCAGAAATGACACTAAATCCGCCACCATCACTAACTTAGCTTTTCCAGTTAAAGCCAATGGAATCATTATGAGTGACGGCTATGCAGGCGAAAGTGAATTTGCTAGCCAAAAGCTGATGCTTGCGGTTTGGAAGAATCGCGCAGAAATTAGCGTTTTCAATGGTAAAAACTCTCTTTACTCTTCTTCAGCTCCCAATATCATTGTTGGTTTAAGCGAAAAGGCGAATAAATTTATGAACAAAAATTTAGGTAGAACTTTTATGGGAGTCCTAGATAGAGACTATAATGGAATCTCCGAAACCGTTTTAATTTTTAATTCGAGTGATTCAACTCAGTTTCATGCAGCACAGACACTAAAAAAGTTTGGTGCAGATCAAGTAGTTATGCTCGATGGTGGCGGCTCTTCACAGTTGCTTGCTCAGGGTGTAAATTATATTACATCTCCAAGAACAATTCCACAAACTATTGGCGTGGTGAGCGCTCCTTGAGCAAAGAGTAGGCAGGAATAAGAATGCGATCGCAAGGAATGCCCTGTTGATTCAGGTAGGGTGCGATCGCATTTTCATTTTTTGCTTTCTTCATTTTAAACCTTTGCAAATTAGGTAAACCAAGTAGATGGGGAAAAACTCTGCTCAGACGAGCTAGGAAGTTGATGTTTAATCCAATCTCTCTTCCTTTGGAGAATCTCAAAAATTCCTTGGCGAATTACTGTTTCTATGTGCAGCTTTCTTTCTCCAGAGCAGTAACGGCGATTACATTTCTCTGAAAGTTTTTGACCATCCTCGATCGCAGCGTATACGTTAGGAACTCGACTCAGGGTATAAGTCATTAATTCTTTATATAATCTAGAATTTAAAAAAGCTCCGTATTCAAAATACTCTTGTTCATTGTCTAAGATTTGAGCAATTTCATCGGCAACCCATAACATTGTTAAATTGATGGTTCGATTAGCCATTTTAACCTCACTTTTTATCGAATAACATTCTGATTTTGTCTGGTTGATTTTCTAATTTATATCTATTATTATTAAATTTTAAAAACATCAACGTCTTGCCCAAAGCAAATTTTAAAACTGGAAATTTTCTCTTATTTTATTTATGAAGTTTTCACGTAAAAACACAGATGAAATTTAATTACTTTCTTTGCAAATGAAGAGACAAAAATAGTACTTATAGGCTGACTAATAGGTAATAATTTCCCCCAGCCATAAAGTTTACGGGTATCTTGCTTAGAGGTTTTTGTTAACATCGGCTGCTTTGTAAACTCAAGGCATGAATATTAACAGGAAACTCAGCTTCTATTGGATTAATATCAGTTCTATCTACTAGCGCAAAGAGAGCATACTGGATTAATCGCTTCTAGCGTATGCCGACTAACCCAGCCTGCATTAAAAGGAGGTCGTCAGATTGGGAAACAGACTCTAGCCTGTTTTGAATCTAAGATTACGTCTCAAATGTAAAAAAATAGAGGAGAAATCGGGAAGAAATCGAGAAGAAATGAAAAAAACAGTAAACTTTTGCAAATAATATTTTGCTGCTGTTTACAAAGCATCAAATTAAGATAGCTGTTTAAGGCGATACCCAATACCGTGAATTGTCTCAATCAAATCGGGCGGTGCGCCTACTGCTCTGAGTTTCTGCCGTAGGCTTTTAATATGGGCTTTAACAGTCTCCTCCTCTGGCGGTTCCTCAAGAGACCATACGTGTTCAATGATGCTACTGCGGCTGAGTACCCGCCGACCATTGCGGAGGAATAGCTCCAATAAAGAATATTCCTTGCGGGTTAAGTGCAAAGATTGCTCAGCATAGCTAACTTCATAGGTACTAGGGTTAAAGCTCAAGCTGCCCCACTCTAGCACTGGAGACGCTGAGGAACTCCCTCGACGCAACAAAGCGCGTATCCGGGCTAATAACTCTGGCAGATCGATCGGTTTAACAATATAATCATCCGCTCCAGCATCTAAGCCGGTGACTTTATCTGCGCTAGTGTCGCGGGCAGTGATCATGAGGATTGGCTGGTTGTAGTCATGAGAGCGCAATCGACGGCAAAGGCTTATGCCATCTAGCTTAGGCAGCATTACATCTAGCAAAATTAAGTCATACGTAACGGTTTGGACTTGATCCCAAGCAGCTTCCCCATCTGTCACCACATCAACCACATAAGTTTGATCGGTAAGAGCTTCTACTAAAGCTTCTGCAAGACGCAAATCATCTTCTATTAGAAGGATTCTCATTGCATAAATTGCTTTTAGTTGATAAAAAACGGGAAATAAAGATGATTGATAAAGTCTCTAATTGGCTAAACTGCCCTATTCATAGAATATCATCTATCATTCGGACGATTAACGCAGGATAAACAGTAACCTTAGCAAGAAAACAATGCGATGAAGTGGCCTATTAAAAAAACAATGATTATCAGCGGTTTAGGGTTGGCATTGTTGCTACTCGGTGCAACAAGTACAGCTTCGTATTGGAGCATGACTCAACCGATCGAATGCCATGAATGGATACAGCACACTGAAGAAGTTGTGCAGAACCTTGATGAGATGCTTTCTACGCTAAAAGATATTCAAGCAAAGGAACGCAACGATATCCTAAGGGGCGACGAAACTTGGCTAAACACCGCTCCCGCGGCTAGTCCGGAAATTGGCTCGAAAATTCAAAAGCTCCGAAAGTTGACGGGCGATAACTCCCTGCAACAGACAAAGTTGAATGTGCTTGAGTCTTTAGTGACAAAGGAACTCCCTGTAGTCGAAAAGTTAGTTTCCTTGCGGCAAAACAATGATGAAGATGCGGCGGGTCAGATTGCCCTGATTGAAGAGGAGCAAAAGCGTCAGGGTGAGATTCGCCAGTTAATTCAGCAGATGCAGAATGATGAGCGAGCATTTTTACAGCAGCGATCGCTAGCAGTATCAACCAGCGCTCAAAATACAATCCTGATGCATTATCTTGGCACAGGCTCGGTTTTTTTGCTTTTATGCTGGGTTTATTTCCTTCTGTATAGCGAAAATGCAAAGCGTCAACGCGCAGAGGAAGCACTCAGAAAGGTTAATGAGGAACTAGAAATCAGAGTTCAGGAACGAACCGCAGAAATCGTTAGTACGAATGAATTGCTGCTGGCTGAAATTATCGAGCGCAAGCGAGCTGAAGAAGCGTTACATCTAACCCAATTTTGTGTCGATCGGGCGGTATATGCGATCGCTTGGATAAATCCGGAAGGGCAGTTTGTCTATGTAAACGATGCCCTTTGTCATTCCATCGGTTATTCACGAGAAGAATTACTCTCGATGAGCCTATCTGACGTAAATCCGGACATTCCCCCAGCAGTCTGTCCAGATATTTGGCAAGCGATCAAGCAACGCGGCTCTCTCTCCCTGGAGTCGCATCATCGTAGCAAAGATGGCAGGATATTCCCGATTGAGGTGACAGGCAATTACTTGCAGTTTAAGGGCAAGGAGTACGCTAGTTTTTTTGCTCGCGATATCAGCGATCGCCTGCGGCACGCTACGCTACGCCAACAAGCAGAATTAGCTCTCCGAGAGAGCGAACAACGGCTCCAGGCAATTCTAGATAACTCCCAAGCAATTATCTACCTTAAAGACACTTCTTGCCGACACATTCTAGTCAATCGCCAGTTTGAAAATTTATTGCACCTCACTAGAGAGCAAGTTCTCGGCAAAAACGATTACGATATATTTCCCAAGGAAATCGCAGATAGATTGGTGTCCAACGACAAGAGAGTGCTTGAATCTGGAAGTTCCTTTGAGTTTGAAGAACTCATTCCTTGCCCCGACGGTATCCGCACTTACTTATCGCTCAAGTTTCTCATTCATAACACTGAAGGGATTCCCTACGCAATTGGTGGTATTTCCACCGATATTAGCGATCGCAAAGCTGCTGAAGAAGCACTGAGAATTAGTGAGGAACGCTTTCGGATTGCGCTCAAAAATTCACCCATCGTTGTCTTTAATCAAGACACCGATTTACGCTACACCTGGGTACATCATCCCACTTCAAGGGTTGTTGACGAAGTTTTACTAGGAAAATTAGAAACCGAAGTCTTTTCGCCTGAAGATGCCCAACA
>NZ_JACJOQ010000692.1:0-15332 GCF_014695635.1 Coleofasciculus sp. FACHB-712
TTATTCTACGCTCTTGTAATTTATATAAGGCTGCTACAAGAATTAAAGGAATCGTGCAATGATTGAAATAAAACCAAGCATTCAGCACAAATCTACCTGTCCCCACAGCGGTACACTGCTTAATCCTCAAGGTGTTCTTTGGCAGGGAATGCATATTTGCGTAAAATCTAAGTGCGACTCCTGTAATATAGAAATTATTGAAGATTTAGAAGTTGGTCATGCTGTCACTTTTCCTTATCAAATTGATTTAGCAAAAGGCGACGTTTTTGGAAATGAATCCTGTAAGTATTGGTTAGGTGAAAAACTTCTTTACTCTCTGCAAAACCCCCAATCTGAAGAGATTGCGATATCTAAGGAGGTTTTTAAGCAGCATCAACGTGTCATTATCTTAAACTGTATTGATTATCTTTATGGGCATAGTTTGTTAAAGCTGCTTAATGTCCAAAGATATTTAAATAATTACCCAGATTGCGGCTTAATTGTCATCGTCCCAAAGTTCTTGAGATGGATGGTTCCAGAGGGCGTTACAGAAATTTGGACGGTAAATATCCCTTTACAGCAAGGGCAATGCTACTATCCGAAGTTTGACCAATTTATCTCTGATGAATCCAAGCGTTTTGATAAAATTTACGTAAGTAAGGCATATTCTCATCCGAGTCAGTTTGATATTAGTAAATTTACGCGGGTTCCCACTCATAGCTTTGATAAAGATTCAAACCAAATAACCTTTATTTGGCGCGACGATCGGATTTGGTGTAATCCGCTTCTCTTCAAAACCTTGAGAAAATTAAAGATGGTTGATATTGCCCTCAAGCTTCAGAATGAAAGGGTGCAAAAACTATTTTTAAAGATTCGCTCTAAAGTTCCTTTAGCAAAGTTTACGATCGCTGGTTTGGGGAGAAAAACTCAGTTTCCCGACTGGATTGAAGATTTGCGGGTAAACAAGTTTAATTCAGACACTGAGAGGCAAATGTGCCAAGTTTATTCCCAAAGCCGCTTGGTCATTGGTGTACATGGTTCTAATATGCTGTTACCTTCTGGTCATGCTGGTATGACTCTCGATCTGATGCCAGAGGATCGGTGGGGAAACGTGGCGCAAGATATCCTCTATCAAGAGACAGAGCCTCGATTGGCTGCTTTTCGATATCGCTATGTTTCGCTTCAGACTCCTTTAGATGAAATAGGAGCGATCGCTTCCAGTATGCTCCTACATTACTCCGAATATAAACAGAATATGACTGCTGATAAGTGACCATGAAAACTCCCGTTGCTTTGTTAATCTTTAAACGACCTGAGACTACAGCCAAGGTTTTTGAGGTAATTCGTCAGGCAAAACCGCCGAAGCTTTTAGTAGTTGCTGATGGCCCTCGTAGCGATCAACCAGGTGAAGCAGAAAAGTGCGCTGCTGCTCGTGCAATTATTGACACTGTAGATTGGGATTGCGAAGTTCTAAAAAATTATTCAGATGTAAATTTAGGCTGCGGTTTACGTCCAGCTACAGGTATTAATTGGGTATTTGAACAAGTAGAAGAAGCCATCCTTTTCGAGGATGATTGTTTACCTCATCCAACTTTCTTTCAGTTTTGCGAGGAGTTATTAGAAAAATATCGCGATGATGAAAGAGTAATGAGTATTGCGGGAACCAATCTTTTAGGCGAACGGAAGTTACCTGGACAAAGTTATTATTTTTCCTACTTTGGTGGAAATTGGGGTTGGGCATCCTGGCGTAGAGCTTGGAAATATTTTGATTATGACATTAAGCAATGGCCTGAAATTTTCGAGAGTCGGTTCCTAGAAAATTACTTAAGGGTACCAAAACATTATTTGTTTTGGCAAAAAATATTTCAAGATGCCTACCAAAATAAAAACAGATCCTGTTGGGATTATCAATGGTTGCTAGCTTGTTGGCTTCAACATGGATTAAAAATAGTGCCTGAAGTTAATTTGATTACGAATATTGGTTTCGGAGCTAATGCAACTCACACTTTTTCTACTGAAAATCCCTTAGGTAAAATGGGGACGCAAGAAATTAGCTTTCCTTTGAAGCATCCTCCTTTTATGATTCGAGATGTAGAAGCAGATACCTTATTTCAAGAAAACTTTTTTGACAATAGAAGCCTATTTACTAAAGTCAAAAATAAACTTCAAAAAAGTTTTGCTTAAGGAGTAATTACGAGATGAACCCCTTCTCCAAAATTAAGTCTAAAATTAATGCTAATTTAACCAAAAAAAAGTGTGTGATTGGCAACAATTCAAGCGTTTTAGACCACAATTCACTGATAAGCCACGATCGCGATAAAAATAGTATTTTTCTGGGTGAAAACACTTACATCGAAGGTCAATTAATGACTTTTCCTGGAGGAAAAATAAAAATAGGCAATTTCTGTTATTTAGCCCAAGGCTCTAAAATTTGGTCAGACACTTTAATTGAAATAAAAGATAGAACAATCATTGCTCATAATGTAAATATATTCGACAATCAAACTCATCCACTCGATCCGGTAGCGCGTCATCAACAATTCGTTCACATTATCCAAAAAGGCTTTCCTAAAGACTTAAACCTAAATGGAAAACCAGTCATTATTGAAGAGGATGTTTGGATTGCTTGTAACTCAATTATTTTAAGAGGGGTGACCATTGGAAAATGCTCAATTATCGGTGCTGGCTCAGTCGTTACAAAAGATGTCCCTGCTTGGACGATTGTTGCGGGGAATCCAGCCCAGATTATTGGCAAAGTTCCTGAAGGTGAACGGAAGATTTTAAATAGCAAAGAAGTAGTAAGCGATCGCGGGTAAAAATCAATGAAGCGCTTTATAGTATCTAAACTAACAGACGCTCAAATAGACAGGATTAAATGGCTAGGAGGTAACTTAAAAGCCCATTTTAGTAAAAGGCAAAATGTAGGTAAAAACTGTTATATCGATCCATCGGTTCATGTACTGGGGTGGGGTAATGTAAAAATTGGTCAAAATTCAGTTATCGGTTCGGAAACAGTAATTGTCATTAACAAACGAGAAAAAGAAAAAATTTCTGTCATTGTTGGTGATAACTGTTTTATCGGTCGCAGAAACTTTTATAGTGCTGGAGCTTTAATAAAAGTCGGTGACTACAGTTTAATTGGTAATGACTGTAAACTGTTAGGAAGTGGGCACGAATACACTTCTCCGTTTATTCCGTATCACACTGCTTTAACAACTACTGATGGAGTAATAGACATCGGCACAAATTGCTGGCTGGGTGTAGACGTGACTATTTTGAAAGGCGTCCAGGTAGGATACGGCTCAATCATTGGAGCTTCCACCGTAGTAAATTGCAATATTCCCCCATTCAGCGTGGTGGTAGGAAATCCATGTCGAATCGTTAAAAGATTTGATATGCGATCGCAAGAGTGGGTAAGGGCTAAAGATTATTCTGAAGATAGCGATCGATATCTTCCTGGTGAAGATGAATATTTAGCAATATTAAAAAAAAATTTTCCCGCTACTAGAATGCCAACAATCGCTGTTAGCAAGTTCTTCGGGGATTTAGACTAACAAAGTAGGAAGAAAATAGATAATTTTACGAATAAATAAAAAATATTTCCATGAAAACTGTTTTAATTACAGGTGTTACAGGGTTTATCGGGCGATATGTTGCTCGTCAGTTTACAGAAACTGGATGGAGTGTTATTGGGCTGGGAAATCGCCCTCCAGAGAATGCACCTAGACAAGATTTGTTTCGCTATGAACAATTAAATTTGCCTTCTGCGGATCTAGCAAAAATTGTTCAAGAGTTGCAACCGGAAGTTTGTATTCACTGCGCTGGAAGAGCTTCAGTAGAGCTTTCAATTAGCGATCCATCAGCAGATTTTAGCAACAGTGTTGCTGTCACTTTCAACCTTTTAGATACATTACGTCTTTATGTTCCAAAATGTCGTTTAATCTATCTTTCTAGTGCTGCTGTCTATGGAAATCCAGAAACCTTACCCATTCAGGAAAACCAAAGCTTGAAGCCAATTTCTCCCTATGGCTTTCATAAGCTGATGTCTGAGCAACTTTGCGCTGAGTTTTTCCAAGTTTATAACTTACCCACTGCTATAGTACGCATTTTTTCGGGTTATGGGCCAGGACTGAGGCGACAAGTTCTTTGGGATATGTGTCAAAAAGCTTTGACAAACCCCGCACTAAAGTTACGAGGTACTGGCAACGAAAGCCGCGATTTTATTCATGGTAGAGACGTAGCAAGAGCACTTCATCTTCTTGCTGAAAAAGCTAATTTTGAAGCCGAGGTTTATAACCTTGCAAATGGTGTCGAAACAACAATCAAACAATTAGCAGCATTAGTGTTAGCTAAACTAGGGGAAGATATTCCGGTTGAATTTGATAATAGTACTCCTGTCGGAACTCCAATAAACTGGCAAGCCGATATGAGCAAACTTGCCCAAATTGGATTTACCCCTGAAGTAACGATAGAAAGGGGTGTAAACGTCTATGTTCAATGGTGTCGAGCTGAGATTTTAGGATGGTAAAAAATCTACATATTTGCCTCAACATGGTGGGTGGCTCTGGCTGGCTAGGGGGCGTGCTATATATTCAGAATTTAGCTCGTGCGATCGCTACTTTACCAGAAACAGAAAAAGCGAATATCAAGCTAACAATCGCTGTTCACGATAAAGATATAAATTTAATAGAACCAGCCCGGGGTTACGTTAACCAAATTTATGCTACTTCCAAGTGGCAGCGTGCCTATCTAAAAATGTGTAATTTTTTAGCTGAGCGTATCTCTTTCATTCCTCTGGAACTACTAAATCCTCAAAAAATAAATTTTCTTTACCCGGCGATAGCAGGAACCCGCTCACCTTATCAGTGGGGAGGTTGGATTCCTGACTTTCAACACTATCACTTACCCAACCTTTTCTCTCCGGAAGAAATCGCTCAACGTAATCGAGATCATCAACAAATTGCTCACGCTGCTCCTATTATTGTCCTCAGTAGCAATATGGCACAAGAAGACTTTAAACATCTTTATCCGGAAGCAGCTTCTCGAAGTGTTGTAATGAATTTTGTAAGCTGTCCAGCACCTGAATGGTTTGAGTTAGATCCCAAACTAACGCAAGAAAGTTATCAACTTCCAGATAAATTTTTCCTGATCAGCAATCAATTTTGGAAACATAAAGATCATGCTGTGGTAATTGAAGCTTTGGGGCTACTGAAACAACAGGGGCTTACACCTACCGTTGTTTGTACTGGAAGTGCTACTGATTATCGTAATCCTGATTATTACAATTACCTCTTAACAAGAATTGAGGAATTAGGAATTAGCGAACAAGTACGTCTTTTAGGATTAATTCCTCGTGTAGACCAAATTCAGCTCATGAGGAGGTCTTTAGCTGTAATTCAGCCTTCTTTATTTGAAGGTTGGAGTACGGTTGTAGAGGACGCACGTTCTCTTGGTAAACCCATGTTACTTTCTGACTTTCCTGTTCACCTGGAGCAGAATCCTCCTGATTCTTACTTTTTTGAGCGTAGTAATGCGGAACAACTAGCAGCACTGATTGATAAAAGTTTCACTACATTAACACCAGGACCAGATGTAGAAAAAGAAAGTTTAGCTAAACAGGATAATGTTGAACAAATCAAAGGATACGGTAGACGTTTTTTAGAGATAGTACGCAGTGTTGTATAACCAACAAAATTTTATCTAGAATTTTATCTAGGGATTTTTTAGATGTTGAAACGCTCAGAGAAATACTTACATTACGTACTCTTTGATACGCTCAAAGAAAAGAATGTTATTCCTCCAGCCTTTTTCTGGATAGCTGTAGCTACTTTGTATGCAGTAGCGAATGCGCCGAAGAATAGGATAATCATGGCGTTTCAAGCAATTTTCAATCGCCTGCCTCAAGATTGGGTTTCTTCAACTGTTCAAGCAATCGAAAGTCGTTTCAGCCAGGGGGTAATTTATCCAGAAATCCTAGCCAAAACTGCTCCGCAGCAACTAGCTGAGATTACTACTAATTACGGCATAATCCCTATCAAAGGATTTCTCTTTTTTATCGCAACTTTAGTTATTGCATACCCAATTTTAATATCGGTTATTAAGTCGCGTCATTCACTATTTCAGTCTGGGTTTAAAAGAAGAGCGATCGCCTCCTTAGCCATCTTCGCAATTATATCTGTACTCATCGTCCCTTTTCGCTATCCTTTAGGTCCAGGGGTGATGGGTTTAGAGTATGCCATTAGGAGTTTAGAGCCTTTTAGTCAAAATGCCGACTGGTATTATCGACGCTTGTTTATGCTAGCGATCGCTAACTTTATCCACATGAGTGGACCATTCCTATATTACATTTTTTCTCTGGCTTGTACCTATCTTTTAATCTTCTTGACTTTAACCTTTATCGAGTCCAAAATCTTGGGTTCAAAGGAGACTGATGAGGGGCAACAAGAAATTAAATCCAAATCGATAAATTATCAAAAACTTGGTTTATATTACCTTTCAATTGCAACCAGTAGTTATTTAATTTTTAATTGTCAATTTCCGGGCTATGTCGATCAGCTATTTTTTAGCCTGCTATTACTTCCAGCTTGTATCCCTATGACTCGGCAGGGAAGACTCGCAACCCTTGCTTTTGCCTTAGCCACACATGAAGCCAGTGCTTTTGTCTTTATCCCAATTGTTATTTTCTGTTTTCCCAGAAGAGAAATATTAACCGCTTTATCCTTAGTCCCCATTTACTGTTTTATTTGGTTTGCTGGCAGTGGATTTTCTCTGGATAGTCCAGTAAAGGCACACTTGATACTGGAGAATAAGACGGCATTACAGTACTTAGCTGAAAATCCAATGTTGGGATTAGCAGGGTTCTTTTTCTCCTACAAGCTATTGTGGATTATTACCCTGTATATTTTGTGGATACTTTGGCGTCAGGGCGAGACACTTTTGGTAAGTGCGATCGCTTGTATCATTGCATTCCCTATTTCTACAATGTTTTTGATTGTGGATACTAGCAGAAATGTAGGCTATGGTTTCTTTGGAATGTTAATTGCTTTTGCTATCCTGATTCGGGAAGAAAAAGTCTTTTCGGGGCATCTTATATTATTTTATATGGTCATTCTAAATATTATTATTCCTTCATACTATGTAGGTTTAAACACGGGTTTTCAGACTTATATGGGTCTGTATCATCTTATCCCTCTTTTTCCCTCCACTTATGTTCCATAAATATAAAATTTTAGGGTGAGCATTGCCCACCCTACTCATTCAACTATTATTTAATACATTCCATAAATAGGGATTCTGGGCGTTCTTCTCGTTCTGCAATCCCTGCTATTTGACTGTTTCGGTAGTTACATCTAACCACTTCCCGAAATCCAGTATCCAAGAGGATTTTTCGCAACGAATTTTCGTTATAGTGCCAGTGGTGGCGATTTTTTTCTAACGTCTGCGTTGCTTCTAAAAATTCTGTCAAAAATACTTCAGGACAGCTAGGATTGTAGCTCTTTATTAATTGATCGAGGTCTGGAACTGCAACCCGAAATATTCCACCTGGCTTCAGAACTCGATAAACTTCAGAGATACAATTTAAAGCGCCTTCCAAGTATAAATGCTCAAGTACATGAGATGTATATGCGGCATCAACACTATTATCAGACCAGGGAAATTTTTTAGTCAGATCCAGATATGTAAGCTGACGAAAAATTCCTTTTTGATGCTCGTCATATCGTTCTCGATCGAGCTTCCCTACCTTATACATGAGATCAGGTAAAAAGGGGATTTTTGAAACCCAGATATGAGGAGTAATATCTGTATTGATCCAGCCAGAGAAAATGCGGTCAAAAGAGCCTAAATTTAATTTCATTGCCTCAGACATATTGTTGACCTCAGAAAGTGAATTAAGCCGCTATAAACTAGCTTAATAAAAATCAATATCAAGAATATTGAAAATATTCTTTAATTTTAGAAAAGGTAAGCTTAGGGCTTGCTAAATTGTAGAATATAGGTTGACCAAAAAAAGCAATTACGTTGATACATTGTTCATGCTTCTAATTTTAGTATTCCCAAGTTCAGGAATAATATAGCTATTATGACAACTAACATTTATTTTAATAATGTGAGGCGCTGATGGAAAATACTAGCATAGCTGTTCTTATCACTTGCTATAACCGCAAGCAAAAGACTTTAGCAAGTCTAGAGGCACTTTTCAACCAGGTACTCCCAACTAACGTTAATCTTTGGGTCTATCTTGTAGATGACGGCAGCAGTGACGGTACAGCAGCAGATGTCAACCAATATTATCCTCAAGTAAAGATTATCCAGGGAGATGGAAATTTATTCTGGAATGGAGGAATGCGAGTGGCATTTTCTGAAGCCATTAAGCACCCTCATGATTATCATCTCTGGCTGAATGATGACACGCTAATTTACCCAGAAGCTTTAAGTAATTTGCTGACAACCTCTCATCTTTTAGCCTCGCAAGGAAATGCAGCAGCCATTGTAACCGGGGCGACTTGCGATCCGGAGACGAATACGGTTTCTTATGGCGGCGTTGTGAAAAGTACGTGGTGGCATCCCTTCAAATTTCGCTGGCTAGAACCGAGCCAAAAAGCTATACGATGTGACACCATGCATGGAAATTGTGTATTGATTCCTAAAGAGATATTCCAAGCAATCGGAAACTTAGATCCTGACTTTAAGCATTATGCGGGAGACTTCGATTATGGGTTACGCGCGAGACGAAAAGGATATACGGTTTGGCTAGCTCCAGGCTACATCGGAACCTGTTCCGGAAACCCTCTGTACGCAAACTGGATGGATTCTAATTTGCCGATTCGCGAACGATGGCAAAAGGCAGAACAACCTAAAAATTTTACATTTCAAGAAAGGAAGTTATTTGCTCAGCGCCATGCTGGAATTTTATGGCCTATTTATTGGTTGCTGCCCTACAGAAAATTGCTTTTCTCAAGCTTTAGCAAACGGGGACAGGTGGGAACATGAAAATTAGAAATTCTGACGATACAGAATTAAAAGTAGACGATCTCCGCATTGCTATTGCGATCCCCTCAGTCGAATTTGGCTCTTACTGGCGACCTGTTTTGTACGAACTTACGAAAATCTGTAAGAATACAATTTTTTATACTGGCTGTCTTTGGCCGAAATTCGATGCTGATGCTCCAGGAGCTTCCGCAGTTAAACTTGTAGGAAAATTTAAATTTGTAGAGGCAACTCAAGTATCGGGTGGCTATGGTCGCGGTTTTATGGTAGCTTCCCCAAAGATTGTGAATGAGTTACTTGAGTTTAAACCTCATGTTGTTTTTGTCAGCGCTTTTTCTATATGGACTGTTTTAGCACTGCTTTTCAAACCCTTGGGAGGTTGGAAAGTTGTAATCATTTATGATGGCAGTTCGCCGAATACAAATTTTGAAGATTCTAAACTTCGTACCTTTTCGCGTCGTTTAATGGTTAAATTTACAGATGCTTTTATTGCTAATAGTAACGATGGCAAAAAGTATCTTTATAAGGTAATTGGAGCTGAGGAAAGGAGAATTTTTACAAAAACTTATCTGGTGCCTGAACCCCAAGCTTTGCGGGAACGTCTTGAAGCTGCAAAACCTAGTGAACTAAAGCTAAAGCGTCCGGTTTTTCTATTTGTCGGGCAAGTGATTTCTAGAAAAGGAATAAAGTCGTTGTTGGAGGCATGTTCTCTTCTTACAAGTCAGGGATATTCTGATTATTCGCTGGTAATTATTGGGGATGGAGCGCAACGTGAGGAATTGGAAGTTTTTGTTAAAAACAATAATCTAACAGAGCGTGTGACCTGGACAGGATGGTTAGATTACGGGCAACTAGGGGCATATTTTCAGGATGCCGATGTCTTTGTTTTTCCTACCTTTGAAGATGTATGGGGAATGGTGGTGCTAGAGGCGATGGTATTTGGCAAACCCATATTGTGTTCTAAAGGTGCAGGCGCTTATGAAATGGTGATAGAAGGAGAAAATGGGTATTTGTTTGAATCGCAAAACCCAGAAGAAATTGCTGAAGGAATGCGCCGTTTTATAGATAATCCAGAGCTTGCTGCCTCAATGGGAGAAAAATCAAAGCAGTTGATCGGGCAGTACACTCCAGAGGCAGCAGCCAAATCGATGGCAGAAGTAGCAATGAATGTTTTACAAAAAATTCAAATAAATGCCGAATGATATTGAATTGAGACAGCACTTCTAAAATTGCGTTTCTCAGCTTAGGCTGGAAACCATAAAAATAATTTTGGGTAAATGGGTAATTTTGAAAGTGGGTGGGAACTATAGATAGAGAAAACGGCTAATTTTATAAAAGGTAAAAGCCTATGAAAATCCTTCTATCTGCATACGCTTGTGAGCCTGGGTGTGGCTCTGAGGAAGGGGTAGGCTGGAATACAGTTCGGCAAGTAGCAAATCATCACGAAGTTTGGGTGTTAACTCGAATTGGTTATCGTGCAGCAATTGAAGCCGAGCTAGCTTGTCACCCGGTTCCCAATTTACACTTTATTTATTTCGATCCATTTAATTGGACGGAAGATTGGCGAAATAAACAAGGGTTAGTGCAACTTCATTACTACCTTTGGCAAATACAAGCTTATTTTTTGGCAAGGCGGCTCCATCGGGAGATTGGCTTTGACTTGGTGCGTCATGTTACTTATGTGAAACACTGGTCTCCTAGCTTTTTAGCCCTATTGCCAGTCCCCTTCATTTGGGGGCCTGTCGGAGGCGCTGAATCGGCTCCAAAAGCTTTCTGGAAAGATTTTAGTCGGCGTGGCAAGGTTTACGAATTGCTGCGAAACTTCGCTCAATCGCTGGGTGAACAAGATCCATTTGTGCGGCTGACTGCAAAGCGAAGTTGTGTAGGATTAGCAACCACTGAGGAAACGGCAGAACGGTTGCGATCGCTTGGAGTAAAAAATGTCCAAATCGCTTCGCAAGTGGGTTTATCTAAGGAAGAAATTAGTCAATTGGCGCACCATATTGTGCCTGATGATAGTCCCATACGGTTTACTACCGTGGGTCGGCTCATCCACTGGAAAGGAGTCCATCTGGGGATTCGAGCTTTTGCTTTGGCTCAAATTCCCCAAGCAGAATACTGGATTGTGGGAGATGGACGGGAACGGCAACAATTGGAAGCGATCGCTCACTCACTGGGAGTGGCGGATAAAGTTCGCTTCTGGGGCGCTTTACCGCGCCAGGAAACCCTATCTAAAATCGGGCATTGCCACGTCCTCGTTCATCCCAGCCTGCACGAATCTGGGGGATTTGTCTGCGCGGAAATGATGGCGGCGGGGCGTCCAGTCATTTGCTTGGATCTGGGAGGGCCAGCGGTACAGGTAACGGAGGAAACTGGGATTAAAGTGGCTGCGATAAATCCCGAACAAGTCGCACGCGACGTAGCTGCTGCGATGACTCGTTTAGCGGAAGATCCAGCGTTACGGGTGCGAATGGGACAAGCGGGACAAAAGCGGGTGAAGGAAGTCTTTGATTGGGATCTCAAGGAAAGGCTTTTGCTCGATTTGTATGAAAAAAGGCTATCTCAGTCCGCTATCGTCCCTTCACTTGCTAAAGGCTTGACGGATCAAGGGTGAATGCAGGCGTCGATGAGTTCTTCGATGCCATTGATAGGCAAGATGGGTGTACCCAACTCAGTGGCGAGTTGTTCCACAGTCATGTCATCTAGGAAGCAAGAATCGCCGTGTTTTAGCATGACTGAGGGGAGGAGAATGCGATCGCCCAAATCTCTTCCCTTTAGTTTCAGCAAATCTTGACCCGTTAACAAGCCAGTGACGCTAATCTCTTGTCCCCAGTATTCGCTACGCAACGCCGCCAGATTTACTTGCAGTCCTTGCACTTGATTCAGACGTTGCAAGATAGGCTCAAAGGCTTTTTCCACTGCATTCCCCACCACCCAAGTTAATTTTTGGGATGTTTTTAAACGTCGCGGCAATTTTTTCGCGGCAACCTGCTGAAATTCCTTGAGAAATTGGCGAATCGAACCAACCCCATTGCCAATTTGAGGATAGTCTTCGTAGTCTGATTCTGGCGGTAATTCTTGCCCAGCAATTAAAAACCACTCGTCGGCTAACCAGGCAAAAGTCGATCCCATCTGGTTGCGGAATTTCTCCTGGAGTGCCTGGACTTGCAAAATCACTTCAGCGGCTTTCTGGGGCGTCACTGGGGTTAGTTCGTCTTCGGTTGGACGGAAACGTGTCAAACCGACCGGAACCACTGCTACAGAGGCGACAGCCGGGATATCTCCCTGGTGAAAAGAGGCTAAATCCCCCAGGGTAGTCTCTAGGCGATCGCCATCGTTAATGCCAGGACAGAGAACAACCTGGGCATGGATTTGCAGACGCCGTTCTTGAAACCACCGCAGTTGCTGCAAAATCTCAGCGGCGCGGGGATTTTTTAACAGGCGGCTGCGGACTTCTGGTTCGGTAGCATGGATGGAAACGTAGAGGGGAGAGAGGCGCATCTGCTCAATCCTGTCCCATTCCCTCTGGGTGAGATTGGTCAGGGTTAAGTATGAGCCATAGAGAAAGCTGAGGCGGTAGTCGTCATCTTTGAGATAAAGCGATCGCCTTTTACCAGGAGGCTGTTGGTCGATGAAGCAGAAAGGACAGCGGTTATTACACTGAATTAAGCCATCAAATAGGGCAGTTTCAAATTCCAAGCCCAAATCATCGTCGTAGTCTTTCTCAATTTCCACCGAGTGGCTTTTGCCAGCAGTATCTAAAACTTCCAGTTCCAGCACTTCATCAGCACACAAAAACTGGTAGTCGATGAGGTCGCGAGGGCGCATCCCGTTGATGGAAACAATTGCATCTCCCGGTTCAAACCCGACTTCGGCGGCAATGGAGTCGGGGAGAACCTGGGTAATTAAGGCTGGACGAATAGAAATCTCGCTCATAAAACTAGGAGAAAACGGACCGCTTCAGGCACGGAGGGAGCAGAAGAAAAAGTAATTAGATATTCGGGATTAGTTTGACGAAAATCGCGCCTAAGATAGCTATTCCAAATGCTAACCGATACCAAATAAATACCCACGTACTCTGGGTTTGCAGGAAGCGCAGCAGCCACGCGATCGCGAGATAGGAAAATACTCCAGCTGAGATGACTCCTGCCAGCAAAGGCAGCAGTCCACCATCTCCTAGTCCTGTTTCTAAAACACCTTTTAATTCCACTAACCCTGCCAGGGTAATTGCTGGGATTCCTAATAAAAAAGAAAACCGGGCAGCGGTTGCCCGTTCTAAATTCATAAATAGTCCAGCAGTCAGGGTGGAGCCGGAGCGAGAAACGCCGGGAATTAACGCCAAAGCCTGAGCCAATCCCATCAAAATGCCATCTTGAAGTGTTAATTGCTCAAAGTTACGCTTTTTCTTGCCAATGCGCTCGGCAATTCCCAACAATAAAGCCATGAAAATAGAGGCAATCGCGATCGCTGCCATACTCCGTAACGGGGAGTTGTCAAAGTCGGGAATAAACTTTTTGATCAGCAGTCCAAAAAAGAGGATGGGTAAGGTTCCCAAAACGATTCCCAGTGCCATACGGAAGTCGTTGGATTCGTAATTCTTGTGAGCGATCGCCTTGAATGCACCCGTTGTAATTTGCGTCAAATCCCCCCAGAAATACCACAGCACTGCGGCAATACTGCCCAGCTGAATCACGGCGGTAAAGGCGACTCCTGGATCGCCCCATCCTAGCGCCACCGGCACCACCTTCAAATGCGCCGTACTGCTAATGGGCAGAAACTCAGTCAACCCTTGCACCATGCCTAGAACCACCGCTTGAAAGATATTCATCTGAGGTGTGGTTGCGGCAACGGGTGCCACGTCTTGCGCCCTTACCATCGCTTCTAAGGGGAAGGTCAACACAGTGCTGGCAGCACCGACACGAAGAATCGCCAATTTTTTACGTTTTGATACAGCCATGAAATCCTCTAATAAGCAGCATTCCAGACAAGTCACCCTTTCTTCTTTCTTCTTTGCGAGTCACCGGCAGAGGCATCTTGCGCCACTACACATAACACAGGCATTACATAAGACGAGCAATTTTTAGAAAATCTCCGACTCTCAACGCCGAGTTTCTCCCAACTTCCCATTCATTTTCTGCCACCCTACTCCGAAAAGCCACTTGTATTGCTCAATAAAACTCAGCTAAGATTTCTATATCCCCCCCTAGGGCATTTTTCCTGTGATATCGTAAAAGATGTAAACTAAAGTAAAGAATATTAACAAAATCTTGTTTAACGATACCTGGTTTTCTAATTCATCTTCTTCTGTCCCTGGTAATCTCCCCCAGCCAAGTAAAACTCTGTTGGGGTTTTTTGATTGGGGAATCGGCACCCGCCAAGCTTGGTTAGTTTTCGCAGCTGCGTCTTTTCTGGTATCCGTGCCAGTGTTTGTGCAAGCCCCTTTAGTGCGGCTGCTACCAGAACTGAGTTTAGTAATGACAGCCGGGTGGGTTTGGCTGAGCGTGGTTCTCAGACGGCGTCCTGCGACTCATGTGTGGGGAGATTTGCTGCTGGGATTTAGCTGGAGTTGGTTGGCAGGGTCGATTTATTGGGGCTGGCTGCGCTGGGAACCCACGATCCACTTGCCGGTGGAAGCAATTGGTTTACCGTTTGCCTTATGGTGTTTGACCCGCCGTTGGGGTCTTGTCGGCAACCTATTTTATCTTGGCTCCCTGTTTGGCACGGCAGTAACAGATATATACTTCTACTTAGCTGGTTTGATTCCACACTGGCGAACCGTCATGCAAGTTGCACCAAGCGAGGCATCACTGGTTTTTCAAAGTGCGATCGCTCAAGTCAGCACCCCCTGGGGAACCAGTTGGGCACTCGTGCTTCTCGGAATCCTGTTAGGCGTTGGTCTGGTACCATTGCGATCGCGCCAGCTGCATTGGTGGGCGTTTGGTGGAGCCGTTTTGAGTACAATCTTGGTAGACGGTCTGTTTTGGCTGGCTGCTACTATGGCTTAAAAATATCTTGAAAGTGTCCCCTGAAAAATTTATTCATGTCGGGACATCTAGTTACAAAGGTTCCCAAATTACCCATCAAGCTCCAGAAGAAAGCTAAAATTTAACCACTCCATACGATGCGTCGTTGCTTCTCTAGCCTGTGGTGACTTTGCGACCCACTCCTTACTTACTCCTTCGTACCGAGTCCGGCAATCGCTATCTCCCCTTGGTAAGTAGTAACTGCTGGACAGTTGGTCGCAGTGACGACAACAATTTTGTGTTGCCGGATCGTTGGATTTCTCGCAACCATGCAATGTTGCAGTGTACCGAAACCGGCGAGTTCTACCTAATTGACCTAGGAAGTCGCAACGGCTCCTTTGT
>NZ_JACJOQ010000693.1:0-3456 GCF_014695635.1 Coleofasciculus sp. FACHB-712
AACGGCTTGCGTTACCCAGTTATTAATTACTCCTGGCTGCACCACAACCCGCTGATTTTCTAAGTCAATGCTCAAGAGTTTTCGCATCAATGCAGTAACAATTAGCACGCAATCTTCTACAGGCAAGGCTCCACCAGAAAGTCCAGTGCCAGCACCGCGTGCAACCCAGGGAATTTGATTTTGGTCGCATATCTTCACTGCCGCTGCGACTTCTTCTGTGGTGCGCGGCAGTACGACGAGGGCAGGTTTTTGTCGGTAGCTAGTTAAACCATCGCACTCGTAAGTTATTAACTCCTCACGACGCTGCACGACGCCGTTTTTCCCGATAGCTGCCTCAAATTGCTTGATGATGGGTTGCCAATTTCGTTGTTTTTTGTCTTGGGTAATCATCGGTAACTCTATGTCTGCGTAAGTCCCTTTTGGACAACCTGTTTGTAAAAATCTTCAAGAGCTGCTACACAAGTTTTGTCGTCATAAAGATAGTCATGCCGAGCCTTGATTCTTTCTGAAACGTCGTGCCGCCAAATCGGGTCTAAACCCAACTTTACAGCAATATCAATATATTCTGTTTCGGTTTGAGCAATTGTGTCTGTCACCTCAAGCCTTTTTAGAAATCCATAAGAGTGACGACCTCGCATAAATTCGCCAGGACAGGTAACAACGGGTAAACTACAAGCGATCGCATCTAGTGTCGTGTTACCGCCAGACCAGCTTAAAGTATCTAGATAAATATCTGAAACTAAATTAAGCATGAGATACTCAGCGCGAGGTAGAACAGGTGAAAAAACACAATAGTCTTTACTGTTCAAACCAACTGCCGAAAAAGCGCGTTCCAAGCGTTCTTGGGGCACACCTGCACGAAGAAACATAAACTGAGCTTGAGGCACGCGACGGGCGATTTCAGCAAAAATATAGTCATGTTGCGGTAAATACTTGTAAGGAGCTTGAGAAGATAGGTAAACTACAGCATCATCCCTTAGCTGAAAATCTGCTCGTGTCTTTGTTAGCGGAGGAATCTCTAATGAAGGATAAGCAACTCCAACATTCGGCAGACGGATCAGAGTTTCAGAGTAATGTGCTTGTGCATTTTCTGGCTCCATTAACTCGCTGGATAAAAAGTAATCAATGGTCGGTAAACCAGTAGTTACTGGGTGTCCCCATACTACGCACTGAGCAGGAGCCAGACGCAAACCGGCAAGTTGCATCGTCGCTGCATCCATACCAATTTCTGGGAAAACAAGTATATGTAGTTTATCGGCAACAATTTGTTCGCATACTGCTTCGAGATTATTAGGAATATGATGAAATGCATCACTATAATTACGAAACAACTCAGTGATATTATCTGGCTGATTCCCTGTGTAGTAACAGTGAAATTCAAAATCTTGCTGATTGCAGTAACGCAGATAACCTAGTGATAAAAATGTTCCACTCCAACCGTGTAAGAATGCTGAGACATAACCAACACGAATTTTTTTGTTCTCCTTAAGCGGAGGCATGGATATAGCTTGAACCCATTGTGGATAGTTGGCTGCCATAATTTGATGGACTAAATTTCCATACTGGCGTTGCAATTCCAAATCGTTATGAGCCTGATACGCTAAAAAAAAGTTTGTTACACAACTAATACCGGCAAGAGCATTCTTTTTATCTTCAGGCTCTTCTAAGAATGTCCCCAGAATTAAACTTTGTATGCCTTGGATAAATCGCTGACGATAAAAGCTAATTTCATTGGCGCTATTATAATTAGTGGGTAATATTAAATTTTTAAAAATTTTAAATACATATTCATTAGGCAGGATTTGAGATGCCTTTTCTGCACTTGATATTGCTTCTTTAATCCGTCCGTTTTCCTGCAATAATTTTATAAAATAAAAATGCAGTTTACCACTTGTTGGGTAAAAGAAGATGCCTTCTTTAAGCGTATTGATAGCTTCTTCTACTCGATTTAGATGTGTAAAGCAATCACTCAGGTTAAAATAAATCTCTGCATCTCCTGTTTGAATTTCTAGCAATTTTTGATATTGCTTAATTGCTGCTTCATACTTCTCTTGCTGG
This sequence comes from Coleofasciculus sp. FACHB-712, assembly GCF_014695635.1. Classification (NCBI taxonomy): domain Bacteria; kingdom Bacillati; phylum Cyanobacteriota; class Cyanophyceae; order Coleofasciculales; family Coleofasciculaceae; genus Coleofasciculus; species Coleofasciculus sp. FACHB-712. Next base: position 2,059 of record NZ_JACJOQ010000693.1, read on the forward strand.
TAAAGTTTGTTAGCAAAATTTAGAAGAGCCTGAGTAGGATTCTTTTGGGCTTCTAATGCCATCGCTAGGTTATTTAATATATCAGGATTATCTGGAATTAGCGTCAGAGCTGTTTTATACACCTCAATTGCTTGCTCAATTTGATTCTGTTCCATTAACAAATTCCCCAAATTGAGGTAGCTACCAAAGTGGCTGGGGTTAGCTGCGATCGCTTGACGGTAGACTGCTTCAGCCTGCTCGCTTTCACCCGCCTGACTGAGGAGATTTCCTAAATTGTTGTAAGCTTCAATTAGTTTTGGTTCAAGAGCGATCGCTTCTGTGTAAGCGGAAATCGCTTGAGGATTTTGATTGATTTTCTCGAAAGCCAACCCAAGGATATAATATGCTTGAGCTACAGATGAATCTATTTTTAGTAAATTAAAAATTGTTTCAACGGACTTTTGATACTGTTCTGCCTCGTAATATAGAATTCCTAAGCTTAGCCACGCTTTAGTATCCCAGTTTTTCGCTCGTATAAAGTCACAATATTTTTTTTCAGCAGCTAAAAACTGTCCTTTTTCATGCAGCGATAAGGCTTCTTGATACAGATTGTCTAACTCCCTTTCGTTTTTTCCAATAAACTGTAATTCATAGATAGCTTGAATAACTGACTTCCGGCGCATCTTACTAAAAGTATTCCAGGAATAGTTGGCTTTTTTATTTGCATCCCAACTGAGTACCTGAATCCCATTCCAAAAAGTGTGATAGCCATCTCCTGGCGTCAGCAACTCCAGCAATAATTCGCACTCTGGGTTAGCAGCCATAAAATCCCAATTAGCTTGGCGCACCGCTTCCCAATTGCTATCATCGATAATAATCAATGCCTTCTCTGCTAGAAACGGTTTGATTAGGAGTAATCCTAATAATTGCGACCGATAGTCGTGAGCACCATCATATAAATAAACCCCGATTTTGTCATCTGGATTAATTTCTCGAAGCTCTAATAAAAATTCTTCAAAGTCTTGATTGCAAAAATAAACTCGATCTTGAATATCAAAACTTGATAAATTATTAATTAATTTATCCAGATTCTCACCGGATTGGTCGAATTCAGAAAAGTTATCTACAGCGTATGCCATTCGTTCTGGATGATCGAGCAGTGCGCCAATTAAAGTAGAACCTTGATAACAGCCAATCTCGCAATATATTTCATCTGCTTCCATGCACTCCACAGCAAAATTGAGCAACTGCATTACGTTGGCAGTAGTCATCCCTTGAACTTGGTCAAGTGCCTGCTGAAACCGCTTTGATTTAGGTACAACCGATTCGCGTCCCCAATTTTCATAAAGGCTGGGCAGTTGCTCAACAAACTTTTGGTAATCCATCGCTAACACCTTGTATGCTTACTTTTAGTTTATC
>NZ_JACJOQ010000694.1:0-3613 GCF_014695635.1 Coleofasciculus sp. FACHB-712
CTCACTTGATGATGTCTACTTTCTTTATAAATTCTTTTGAGAATCCTTTGAGTTTCTCGGCTTAAATCTCTAATAAATCTCATAAGTCTCTTGTTTTCTTGACTTTTGTTTTAGCTTATTCTACTTTTTATTATGTGTAATTTATTTTACATAAGCACTTAATAAGAGTTTAGCGTTAACTATTCATTTTGAGAAGGTTTTTTATGAGCGAAGCAGGCTTAGATAGAATCACAAAAGATTTTATAAAAAAATTTATGCAAGCTTATGAAATTGAGCAAGTAAATGAGAATAAAGATTTTGAAAAGTTTTCAGTTTATTGTGCAGTAAAACAAGACTATACAGCTCATCTTGAAGGGGAAGACTTAGATAATCTTTTTGTAGGCAGTGGTTCTGATACTGGAATAGACGGACTTGGAATAATAGTTGAAAATCAGTTAATAGAAGATATAGACGAAATAGATGACATTATAGGTAAAAAAGATAATGTACAAATAGTTTTTATTTTTGTGCAATCTACAACTACTAAAAGGTTTAATCCTAGTAAATTCAGGGATTTTACTATAGGAGTAAAAGAATTTTTTTATGACTATGCTAAACCAGATCAAAGAAAAACAAAAAGAAGGAATGCGAACATTGACAAAAAAGCAAAAGTAGCAAGCCAGCTACTTGAGAAAACATCAATAATGCTCGAAAGACCAGTATGTAAACTTTATTATTTTATGGGAAATGATATAGAAAATAGGTTGGGAATTAATACAGATGTGGTGGAAAGTGAAAAAGAATCTATTTTATTAGAATTAAATATTTTTGGTCGTGTAGACATAGAAGTAAGAGGAACAAATTACTTACATAATTTATACAGAAAAACCTTGGCAAAGCCAAAGGTACAAATATCTTTTCCTCGAAAAGTATCTTTACCACAAATAGATGATATTAACGCATCCTATATGGGTATATTACCTTTTTCGGAGTTTAAAAAGTTAATAATTGATGAAAATTCAGGTAATATAAGAAATGTTTTTGAAGATAATGTTCGGTACTTTAATGAAAAATTCCCTACGAATCGAAAAATAAAAGAAACTATAGAAAATGGCAACCTAGATAGATTTTTTATATTAAATAATGGAATAACTATTGTGACTAATAAATTAACTTCTTCTGCTGATTATATTACTCTTGAAGATTATCAAATTGTTAATGGATGCCAGACAAGTAATATTTTGTATCAATGCAGGAACTATCCTGGCATAGATAACCTTTATTTAACATTAAAAATTATACATACGGAAAATCAGGCAATAGCTAATGATATTACTATTGCTACAAATAACCAAACTACAGTGACTTATGAAGCCTTAAACTCTCTATTAAAATTTCATAAAGACCTTGAGATTTACTATAGCTCTAGAGCTTATACAGTTGAAAGGGAGCAAATATATCTTTATTACGGAAGACAGGAAGGAAAATACGAAAGAGACATAAATGTTGAAGCTAAATCAAGAATTATTTCAGTGATGAATCAGGCAAAATATTATGCTGCAATGTTTTTAGATGTTCCGTATGAATCATCAGCTTTTAGAGCAAGAATAAAGAAAAAAATAGATGAGCAAATAGTTTTCAAAGAGGGTCAGCCGTTTGAGCCATACTATACAAGTGCAGTAGTACATTATGAGCTACATAAATATTTAAAAAATTCACGTAATGAGCAAAACGAATTTAACATATACAGGTTTCATATACTTATGTTATTTAAATATTTAGTATTAGGAGCTGAAGTTAACAACAGCGCTCCCGAAAAAATAAAAGATTACTGTGAAAAAATGATAAGTGTCGTACAAGGGAAAAATAAGTTTGTAAAAATTGTAACCGAGGCTATAGAAATAATAGGGAGAACTCTAAATACATTACCAGAGCAGGAAGGAATGAATAAAACAGCTAATTTTGTTCAAACGATTAAAGCCGCAGCTAAATCTAAATATCCTCAAGGGATGTTTTAGCGCATACAAGTTTGCTGATCCATCTCATCCTAATGTTGCTGAAGCGCGATCGCATCCTCACTCAACCACAACACCAGCAAGAGCGATCGCATTCGCCAACCCCAACATAAATTAAGCGCGATCGCTACTTAGTTTCAGACTAGGGGGTGATTACAGCTTCCTCCTGAACTTGACACAATCGCTACAAAGGGCTTGCAAGGTCTGGTGGAGCGAAGGGAAGGGGAATGATTATTAAATCTTGGATGGTGATTGGGGGCGTGACTCTTTTAGTGGCGATGGGGAGTAACATCATTACGCCGAATGATGTTAAGTGGTTCAAACGCCTGCAACGACCAAGGTGGTTAACCTTTGAGCCATTAATTCCACTTATCTGGACAGTCGTTTTTATTTGTGGTGCTTGGTCAGCTTATATTGTCTGGGAACGCACCAAAAATTGGGGACTAATGGCGTTCTATCTTTTAGTAGAAATTGCAATTGTCGCCTACAACCCAATGATGCTGAGGTTACGCAGTCTCAAAGTTGGCACGATTATTGGCGCAATTGGTTCCGTTTTAGGTCTAATTCTGGCACTAACAGTCTTACCAATTTCCGGCTGGGCGTCTCTGTTGCTTGTTCCCTATGTGTTGTGGAGTCCGGTTGGAACTTTTACCACCTGGAAAATGATGCAACTTAATCCTGACGATGCTTAGAGACGGGGACGACCCCTCCTGACCGCTTCTTGCTAGGTTGAGAGGAGTGGTACCAGCGCAAGGGTTTAACTTCTGTCGAAGCGAGGACGCCCTGGGGCTAAGGCGGCATAAAGCTTACTTGGAAACATTTAATCCTTCCTTCTTGCTTGTCTTCCCTCACTAGCGGGGAATAGAGGAAGGTACGGGGAGGGAGAAATCCGACTTTCCCCGTTAACGAGGGATTTAAGGTGAAAGCAGTACCTGTTCGTAACGAGATCCGGCGCTTTCCCAGGTGTAGTCTGTTTCGATGAGCGATCGCGCATTTTTCGATAACTGCTCTCTGAGATCCGCATCTTCAAACAACTTAGCGATCGCATCTACATACTCTTCCACCCGATTAGCGCGTAACGCGCGTAACGGCACGCTTTCCCCGTCCACTGCTAATCCTTCCAAACCGCGATTGCTCCCCACTACGGGCACCCCAGATGCCATTGCCTCCAACGTTTTATTTTTGATCCCAAATCCTGTCCGCATCGGCACCACGCAGACGCAAGACTTGTGCAAATACTCTGCCATTGAAGGTACACGCCCCGTAACCGTAATCCCAGGACGCTTCCCTAAATCTACAACTTCCGTTCCAGGACGAGCGCCCACCAATTCCAGCGTCGCATCCGGATATCGCTTCTGAACCTCCGGGAACACCTCCAAACTAAAAAAGCGCACCGCATCAATATTCGGCGTGTTATCCATCGCCCCAACAAAAATTAATCGGTGTCCTCCCGGATCGGCAGAACGCATGGGAAACTGAGTAAAATCTACCCCATTCGGAATCACCTGAATTTGGGCGTTGGGATTAAATTCCTGAATTTGTTGCTTATCTTCCTCCGTCGTCACCACAATTGCCGAAAATTTAGAACAGTAGCGCTGCTCATAGCGGCGCAACAGCGG
>NZ_JACJOQ010000695.1:0-1796 GCF_014695635.1 Coleofasciculus sp. FACHB-712
AAGGGTTCTGAATATGCAGATGAGCCAATCCAAGTTGCCGTTCCTCCTCAGCCATCTGTCCCGAACGCGATTCAAGCAACGATCGATAAGCTGAAGAATAGCTTCTCTGGGCTATTGAAACGGGGTTAATTTTGTTGTTTAGTGCAAGGATGCGATCGCTCCGCTGGTATGTGCATAAGCCCTTCTCGCATAGAATATGCCGTTTTTAACGGCTGTTTGCGTAGTCGAGAAGAAAACGCGATCGCATCCAACTCACTTTTGCCACTGCCAGTTGAGCAGACGCTAAACTTTAAAAGGAACTTGACCCATGTCCTTAAGAAGCGGTCAATACCCTAATACGAAAAACCTCGCTCTGAGGACAATCAGATAGGTTTAAGGTTTCAATGAGTGCCGTGGAGAGGAAGAACACAATTGAACTTCAACCCTGAGCTTTGCCGAAATGAGAGTGAAGTAGAAAGTAAACTCATCGTTCAATATCTGCTGCCACAGCTAGGATATACTCCAGAAACTTGGCATCAAGAGATTGCCGTTGGCAGTATTCGATTAGACTTTTTGGCATTTGCAGCGCAAGTCATCCCATTTGTGTTGGATGACAACTCGCCATTAAGCGTTGTAATGGAAGCAAAGCATCCCAATCAAAACTTAAATAGACATACTGGCAGACTCAATCGCTACTTAATGAGTTTGAATGTAGAATATGGATTGTTAACAAATGGCAAGGAACTCAGAATTTATAAAAAAAATCAGGATAATATTCAGCTAGTATTTCACTGTTCCGGCAGAGAGATTAGCTCTAAAATAGACAATATAAAAACTATTATTGGTAGAAATAACTTAAATGAAAAAACTACTGAAGATCCAACCAATATCAAAATTAATCTTGAAAACGCTCAAAATGAACCTTTGGTAGAGGAAAAAACATTACAACCTGAATTAATTAATTCTCAACTCAGATCCACACCAATTATTCAACAAAAAAGGCAACATACTGTGAAAACAATTGCGGTTTACCACAACAAAGGCGGCGTAGGCAAAACAACAACCGTTGTTAACCTAGCCGCTGCTATCAGAAAGAAAGGCAAAAAAGTCCTGATTGTTGACTTAGATAGTCAAGCTAACACTACCTTTGCCGCAGGTTTAGCAAAATTTGATGATGAAGAACTAGATGAGCTAAAAGATTGCAATGTTCGTCATCTATTGAGGTCAGAAGAGTTTTACCCTATAAACGAAGTTGCTAAGAAATCTCAGTATAGTAACCCTGAAATTGATGTGTTGCCTTCCCACATCAGTTTAATGCAATACGAAATTGAGCTAAACCAACAAGATTCTAGTAAACTAATGCTCCTGCAAAAACTAAAAGCAGTAGAGGCTCAATACGATGTTGTAATTATTGATACGCCACCATCTTTAAACCTTTATGCCAGAATTGCTCTAATCACCGCTGACTATCTAATTATTCCTTCCGATCTAAAACCCTTTGCTAATCAAGGGTTAGTAAACGTCAAGGATTTTGTTAAAACAAATAATGAGTTCAGAAAATTTCTCAATAAACCAGCTATTGAAATATTAGGTGTTCTTCCTAGTAAAATATCTACGAATTCAAGATTTGTTCAATATACTTTACCACGGCGCTTAGAGGTAATTCCCAAACGCTACGATTTGAAAGTAATGGAAAGCGTTATTTATGAAAGAGAGGAGCTGGCAAAGTGTACCGAAAAAGTTCAGATTGTAGGTAACATGGAAATACCAGATCCAATCTCGGTGCTTGATTTCAAGCCGGATTCTACCTCCGCTCA
>NZ_JACJOQ010000696.1:0-7231 GCF_014695635.1 Coleofasciculus sp. FACHB-712
CTATCTCAAAAAAAAATAATAAAGAATTTCGGTTTGTACACATTTTCAGCATTTTTTGGTGAATGTTTAGTTCTAATTTTTGGAAGCTGTCTTCATCTTTCCTAAGTTTTCTCGAAAAGCTGCTCGTTGCTTATTGGCGTTCTTTGCTACTCCTATTGATAGGGGTCTGTTTACCAATGCTGGTTTTTGAGGAACTTGCATTAGTAGTATTGCAGAATCAAGGCGGTCTCCCCTGGGATGAAACTCTCCTGCTAGCAGTTCACAAGATAGCACAGCCACAACTAGACGTTTTTGCGGCAACTTTAACCAAGTTCGGAGTATTTTGGGGCGTATTTCCAGTTGCTACTGTAATCTCGTTAGTGTTGCTACGCCTTAAAAAGTGGCGATCGCTCGCCTATTTACTGACGACTCTACTAGGGAGCATTTTAATTAATCGCACTGCAAAACTGTTGCTGCATCGAGTGCGTCCTAACCTCTGGGAGTCAATCTCTCCAGAGTTTGATTATGCATTTCCCAGCGGTCACGCGATGTCCAGTATGACCTTGATAGCTGCTTTAGTCATTTTGACCTGGAATAGTAATTGGTGCTGGTTGGTGCTGGCTGTGGGGAGCGTATTCGTATTAGCGATCGGTTGGACGCGAATATATTTAGGGGTTCATTTTCCCAGCGATATTTTAGCAGGATGGATGGTTTCAATTGCTTGGACAATTGGCGTTAGTCTGCTAATCCAACCACATTTAACTAAACCGAGTACTATTCCTGAGGATGAGCTAACTGTGGATGAAGAGGAATCAATAGCCCAAGGTTAACAAGCCCAAGGTTAACACCATCGCAAAGAAATTATGGCATTGCTGATTTGGGTGATATCGTTTTAAGCTGATCTGCTGCGCCATCTTGATTTTTTGTAGAACGGCCTTCTAGATAGCAAATGAAAGACACCAAAGCTGGAAGACACAGATTAATCGTCATTAGCCGAACTAGATGACCTGCGGTTACAATCTCAACATTGTGATGCAAAGCTAGAGAGATTAATATCATTTCTGGAGATCCGCCTGGAGATGTCACCAGCAAACACGTTAGCCAGTCCCAGGGCGAGATCAACGTAGCAATTCCTGCTGAGATGAATCCTGCCAAAAAGGTCATGGCTACAGGAACCGAGGCATACGCTACTGTAAGCTTTCCCAGCTTTGGGTTCATTCCCCAATATTCACCGATTGTAATTCCCAGTAGAATTTGACCAATTAAATTAAATAAAGGGGGTAGATTAAAATCGATATGAGATAAAAATGGCAGTGAATCTAGCAACGAATCAAAACCAACCCCGACTATTATTGAACACAAGAAACCAGCAACAGGGATTTTTAAATAACTGCCTATTTTAACTGTCAATAATGTTACAGATAGTAACAAAAATAGTAAAAATAAGTAGTTGAAATTTATGACAAATAAATTCTCAGTAACGGAATGAATTATCGCGTTGATGTCATGTGCGTTAGAAACATTAGCAATAAGCGGTATAACAATAATAATTGCCGTAAAGCGTATTAACTGAACGAGAGAAACAAGTGAAATATTTCTACCATAGTCTGCTGCTATACTTGCCATAATTCCTATATTTCCGGGAACCGTAGCAAGCATGGCAGTTAGCAAATCTGTTTTTTCAATGCGTGAATATATATAACCAATAATTCCACCACAAAACATTAAAAATAATGCTAAAAGTAGAAAGATATGTAATTGGGAATAAATAGTTATTAGATTACTTTGCTTAAGAGAAAATCCTACAGTAAGACCAACAATAATTTGTCCAAATTTCCTTGAGTTGCGATTAGGCTTAGCTTGATTGTTATATCGACGATAGAAATAAAAGACCAAGGCACCAGCAGCAATACCCCCAAGTATCCAAGACCCTCCGCCTGCCCCAAGTGCAATAAAAGTTAGACCACTTAGTAAACCAATAATTATTTCTATACCAACAATTAAACAAGTGGTCGTCAATTTACTATTACTAAGTGTAGATTTATCCAAACTTATTTTCCTCACAAAATCTCCAATCTTTAATCATTACTTTCTTATGCGTTGAAGTGAAAAGATTATCCCAAAATGCTTATAAAAAGCGCATTGCTGACACATTGCAGCCTACCCTAAAAATAATTGACGGTGCAACATATCTGCGTAGCCTGTAGCTAGGTCTAACGCCCTATCTCTGCGTTTATATGCGTTATAAAACCTCTAAAAATGACTTTTAAAGGTAGGCTCTCTTCAGGGTTACTTAAATAAAATCTCAGTTAATCAAGGATGACACCATTTAATGATTCAACTGGAACTGTGAAGACGTAGTAGATAACCCCAGCTCCCAAGGTGAGTACGGCAAGGCTAAATAAAATCACCCAGCGATCCGCAGGTTCGTATGTATCCTCATCAATGTCATGTCGAACAGCGAAGTAGTGCTGGGTTGACAGCAATACCGTTACCAAACCAACTAAGGAAAACACTAAACCTAACTTCCACCCATTACCAGGGGGTTGAGGCGCAAGAGGTGGGCGGAGGAGACGAAGGCGGACGATCAGAACACCAAATCCCATCAGCGCGATCGCACTCCGCATCCATGCTAAGTAGGTGCGTTCGTTTGCCAAATGATCTCGCACTCGCTCAGAAGTCCGTCGTTTCGGCGTCTCTAATTTTTCTGTACTCCCATTTATCGGCTTAAACATAAACAATAGCTGCACAAAATACTACCCTCAATTATCAGTTTAGATGTACAAACAAAACAAGCTTTATCCCTTCAGAAGCACTTTGATCCGGAACCCGATATTCCGAAAAATTTTATGAAGTCTATTAGCCAGAGTATGATAGCTGTTCACCGTTTACTTTTGGTAGCTTTTCATACCCTGGCTGTTATCCTGCTACTCTTTAGAGGAAAAATACTTAAAGTGCTTTGGCTGGCGTGAAAAATTTAATCCTCGATTGGTGCGTTAGGAGTTTGCGCTTCCACATCTGTTGACGATAAATTAGGAATAGACCATGTACCCTCACCTGCTTTGAAAACTTTCGCAGCAGGAACGTTGAATTCAACTGCACCAGTTTCTGGATTGGTTTTAGCGACTAATTGGGTTCCAGCCACTATTTTGAGAGCTACAGGCTCCCCTAAATTTTGCCCTTGGGTGTCACCAGGAGTTAAGCCAGCTACTTTGACACCACTTGGCAAGTAAACCCCATCACAGTTCCAATCATCGTCCGTAACCTTGCCATTTCCTAAGTAGTAGAGAGTACTTGCTTGGGAAGCGTTAGATTTATTGGCTTTATGAGCATAGACCGCCAACGTTTTTCCAGTTTCATTGCGGCACTGCCCCCAGTCTGCCGCTGTCTCTAAGATATATTTTTGCAGTTGCAACTCACCGAGTTTCTGCTGAATTTCCTCAGGTGTATAGTCGGATTGATCCGGTGCGTCTTTTGCCTTTAAGAGGCTGTCAAGAGATTGAGTTACCTCTGTGTAGTCAGGACTCAGGGTAAGTTTCGGTCTGTCTGCCAAAGAAGGTTGAGCGATCGCCAAATTGACCAGAAATACTAATGCTACCAGAGCGATTTTGAACAGTTTCATGAACTTTCTCCTTGCGAGATTCCGAGTTTTTCCAACTCGATGTTTGGGTTTATGGTTGGAAAATTTTTAAGGGTAGACCTTTAGCAAAAAAGGTTTTTATTAAATTGCAGATACTGGTAAATGGTCTGCCAAGGTAAAACTGACACTTATTGGAACGACGGTAAGAGTTGATAGCTACCGCTTTCAACCAGAATAAAAATTCCTAAGCCAATTAACACAAATGGGACGATTCTCTTACCGTAGCGAGTGAAAAGGTGAGCAACAACCGAATGGCGGGTTAATTGGTAGGCGACATAACACCAAACTCCAACCAACACAAAAAACACGCTTAAAATTACTCCCAAACTAGCCAGATTGCTACTAGCAAACAACGGTACATATATCCCGATATTGTCACCCCCATTAGCAAATGTAACAGCTGCGACGTGATAAGTCTGAGGAGTAAGAAAACTAGCGAGAGTTGACATCACTGAGGAACTAGCTTTTGAGCTATTGAATTCATCTGATACTGTCTGGACTTCGTTTTCATCTTTTTCCCAATTGACTAATTGATTCACTCCAATAACAATGGGAACCAGACCTAGTAAGCCAATCCAAGCTTTTGGCAGAATTAAGCCACCAAAGAAACCCGGAAGACTAGCGGCAATTAATACAGTGAATCCAAGATACTTACCTACAACAATATGTTTGGTGCGGAAGGTAGAATTTACCTGGGCGAAGAATAGCATCAAGATCACAATGTCATCGATGTTAGTTGCTACAAAGGATGTAACTCCGGCAATGATTGCTTGTGCAAACCAACTCATGACACTGCGATCGCAACCTCCTCAATTTTTCTCCACTTCAGGCGTTGAGCAAATTTCCGCCTCAGACACTTGATCGTTACTTCTGCCAAGAGTCAGCAAACAGAGACAACTTGTGACTAAAGTCAGTACGAGCAAGCCACGATTTTCCAGTGTGTGACTGTCTACTAGAATTAAAACACCCAACCCAATTAAAACAAAGGGAACGAGTTGATTGCCATAGCGAGTCAGGGTTTGAGCGATCGCAGGTAAACGGGTTAATTGGTAAGCGGTGTAGCACCAAACTCCCACCAGCGAGAAGAATACCCCCAGAATCGCCAGAAGACCCTCCCAGGTACTACTCGCAAACAACGGCACATAGATACCGATGTTGTCACCCCCATTCGCAAATGTAACGGCTGCCACGCTATAAGTTTGTGGAGATAAAAAACTCGTAAACCAAGATTTCTCAGGTGGTTCTACTTTTTCCTCGCCTTCCGATTCATCCGTGTCTTGATTGAGTAAGCGACTGATTCCAATTGCAATTGGGGCAATGCCCAACAAACCAATCCAAGGGCGCGGCAATATTAGGGTACCAAAAAAACTGGGAAGGCTAGCGAGGACTAATGCACCAAAACCCAGATACTGACCAGCCACAATATGGCGACGTCGGAATACCGCATTCACTTGCGAGAAAAACAGCAACAAAATCACGATGTCATCAAGGTTGGTGGCTGTGAAGGCAGTGAATCCAAGGGGGATTGCCGTGATTATTTCGCTCATTTTTGCGTGTCCTTAAGGTTTGTAGATGCGTTGTCCAAACTAGCTTCAAAATTCATCATCTGCGATCGCCTCTGGTATCACCACCGAACTAGGTGTCGCAAATTTTGCATGAATCTCTTCAATCCCTCGCTCCATTGAACTGACAATTTCTGGAGAGCGGAATCTTTGGATGACAAACCATCCGCAAGTAACCATCAGGTACATCAAAAACAGGTAAGGAAACGCATCGTAAGGGGCTGCGGGAATTGGGAAAAGACTGCTACCGGGAATTCCCACACTTCCGAGAACGGGAATCATCATAAACCCAACTGCCAGAACTGAGAACACTACATGGTGTAGGCGGAGTTTTCTAATCTTGTGCAGGTAAACGGGTGCAGCGATCGAAATCAAGGTATAAACCGTTAAAAACCCGTAGCTACAGATCGCGCCCAAGTAACCCATGCTGTCAAACAGCTTCACATGAAACAGGGACATCGAAGCAGGCACAAGAAATACAATCAGCGAACACAGCGTAACGGCAATGTGCGGTGTCCGGTTCGATGAGTGAGATAAACCCAACGAAGAGGGGAATAAGCCGTGACGAGCCATCGTAAAGAAGACTCTGGCTGCTGGGTTGATACTACCAAGGACACAGGCAAAGAAGCTAAACAGGGCACTGAAGGCGACCAAGGTTCCTAAAAAACCAACTCCCGCCTGTTGCGCTAGAAAACCCAGCGGTTCTTCCGTAGTGGTAATGGAAACTCCAGTACCACTAAAACCCAGCACCTCAATGTAAGTCATCGAAATGAAGAATAGACCAGCCAGGGTAGTACTCCCCAAAACTGCTCTGGGGATCGTTTTCAATGGGTTTTTTGCTTCATCACCCAGAGATGTAGCACTTTCAAAGCCAGAGAAACTAAACATCACCATGACAAGTCCCATTGCCACGCTACCTGGAGTTACGCCTTGCAAAGTCAATTGGGACATATCTAAGGCAAAGCCTTTGTGCGCCCAAATGATGATCCCCAAGACGCCAATCAGGGCAAGGGAGGCTCCCTCCATCCACAGCATCGCCATTGCTGATAGCTGGATATCTTTATATGCTGCATACCAGGCAACCCCTGCACCGAGTGCCAGCAGCGTAATCGTCGAGGGATGAATGCCCAAGTGACCAATCAAGATACTGCTAAAGTTGGCAAAGCCGCACAACACTGACATTCCTGTAAACAAGTAAGCCAGAACCAAACTCCAACCGCAAATTACACCTGCTGTCGGGCCTAATCCTTTGACGATGTAAGAGTAGAGCGAACCGGGAGAAGCCGAGCGGCTGGCAAATTGATTGATGTTAATACTAACAAGCACTAACCCAATCATGCCGATGAGAAAACTTAGCCAGGTGCCATTTCCGGAGAGTACGACGATCAATCCTATATTTGAGGCGGGTATTGTTGTGGGTGCAATGACCGCAAAGGATTGAGCAAGAACTTCTCCAAAGGGAAGACAGTTTGGCTTTAAGCCGCGATCGCTCTGATTTAGTCGTCTTTCACTTGTCATTTAGAGGCTCCCTTCATACAGATTTGCCAATTCGGTGCGGCTAGCCGAATCTAACCGCTAGGCTTTGTCTGGGTAAGGCTTGATTGCAATAAACTATGCTTTCAATCTATGCAGCCAAATTAATAAAATCAAATACTTTTTTTTGTTGAAAGGATAACTTAAAGTGATTGATAGCTTGATATAGACAGATAGAGGTGCTTAAGGAGCCTTAAAGAGTAGAGATGACATTTGAACAATTACGAATTTTTCTAGCAGTGGCAGAACATCTGCACTTTACCCGTGCGGCGGAGGAACTATATATTACCCAACCTGCGGTTAGTGCCGCGATCCAAAGCTTGGAACAGCAATACAGCGTGAAACTGTTCCATCGCGTTGGTCGCCACATTGAGATCGCGGAGGCGGGGAAACTCCTACAGGTGGAAGCGCAGAAGATTCTCGATCAGGTTGCTTTGACTGAGCGAGGTTTGCGGGAATTAAACAATTTACAACGGGGTGAGTTGAAATTGGGCGCAAGTCTCACGATTGGCAACTA
>NZ_JACJOQ010000697.1:0-9442 GCF_014695635.1 Coleofasciculus sp. FACHB-712
CCAATATTTCTGGCTGCTCCAGTTATCAGAACATTTTTTCCAGCTAAAAGCTGATTATCGATAACTACCGAAGGCTCTGTTGCTGGTTTTGTAACTACCAACTTTGGAGCTGTGGGCGGATTCACGAAGGCTGTTAAGGCAGCTTTAAGGCGAGTTTTCAAACTCATATTTATTGAGAAAATGAAGAATTATTTTCTGGCAAAGTTGCGGCGCGGCGTCGGTCGAGTGAAGCTTTAATCAGCCGGACATAATCAGTCCGCGCTTCACGCTGGCGAATGCTCAGATTGGTTTCGTGCAACCGCCTTGACATCAAGAGGTCTGGTAACATCTTTTCACGCAATCCCAGCTCTGTTGCACGCGCATACCAACTGATAAATTCTCCCATTTGTAAGTTGGTTTCAAATTTTCCTACCCGAAGAAAAGCTTCCCGTTTAAGCAGCATGGTTCCAGGGTGATATCCCGCCATTAATTCAGGAGGACAGTATATTTTATTCTTGATGCTTTCATCTAATTCGGGACTGTGAAACTGTTGAACGTATCCGAAGACTATATCAATATCGGGTTCGCTCTCAAAAACCTGCATTTGACAAGTCAATTTATCTTTGACCCAAAAATCATCTGCATCGAGAAAAGCAAAGAAACTTCCTTGCGCTAATTCTGTGCCATAATTTCGGGCAGCACCAGCACCGCTTTGGGATTGGGAATAGTACCGCACTGATGACGCAAAGTGCTTTGCTACTTCTGCACTGTTATCTGTTGAACCATCATCTATTACAATGATTTCCAGTGGCTGATAAGTTTGAGCTAGTACGCTTTCAATCGCTTCAGCCAGATAGCGATCGCAATTATAGACAGGGATAATAACGCTAACTAAAAAAGAATTATTCATTCTTAATCAAAGTCTTTCTTTCTAATTTAAGTTGCAATATTTTTAAATAAATCTATTGAAGTAAATCCTTTTGATGTTTTTCATTTGCAAAAGTTTAAGCAGATTTTAGTAAATCTACACTTTTGAAAAAAGTATTTGGTTTTTATAAAACTCTGTTGGCTCTAAATAATGCGATCGCTTCATTGTTGAATTGCATCTTTTTTAATTTTGGCACGACGTTGACGATTAACAGATTGCTTAAGTATCTGCAATAATTCTTGATTGTTTATCTCAGCATTGGATGAGAGATTTTGGGTGTGAACTCGTTTATATAGAAAAACTTCGGGGATAACAGCCATAGGTATATTTTCATCTTTGGCTCTAGCAAACCAATCGACATCGCTAGCAATCACCAGGTCAGTATTAAATTTACCAATTGAATTTAGTAGGGATTTACGCACTATTAAAGTTCCAGGAATAGGCCCAACAATATCTTTGTCTAATAGGTCTTTCTTGAAACCTAAGGGAATAGGACATTCTGGTTCTAAAATGAACCTAAACTTAGCGATCGCATATTGAATTGTTGGATTGTTGATAAGGTAATCAACCTGAAGACTTAATTTATTGGGTGTCCATAGATCATCGTGGTCAAGAAAAGCAATAAATTCTCCTTTCGCAGCCTCAATCCCAAGATTCCAAGCGTCAGCAAGGCCCTGACCAGCTTGCCAAATATAGCGAACTCGTTCATAAGACTTGGCAATTTTTTCAGTATTATCTGTTGATTTACCATCAACAACAATAATTTCATAGTCTTCATAAGTTTGCGATAGAACGCTTTCGATAGCATCTGCTAATCGATGTTCTCCATTCTTGACAGCAATAATTACACTGACTAGCGGTAAATATTCCATTGTATTATTTTTTTGAGGATTTTACATTATTTTAGGAATTTCAGGAGAAGTGCCAAGGTACTCATTAATTGGCATATCTAATAAAGAAGCCTTTTGATAATTCCCTCGTTTTCGGCACCGATCTAAATGTTTTTTGAAAATCCTTACAAATCCAAGCTCGACTAAGTTTTTTCCAACGGTCATGTTATCTTCGTGCTTGCGATAAAACAAACTAGCCCGTTCTAATACAACTTTTGAAATCCCATTTTCCCACGCTCGGATAAACCAATCGACATCTTCAGCATAGTTAAGTGTTTCATCAAATAAGCCAATTTTATCAAAAACTAACCTCCGATAAATTGCGCTTCCTAAATTTATATAGATATAAGGATTGTAAGCAGGTTCAAAAAGGGGCTGATTGTTCGTTGTAATTTGACATAGCTTCATTTGTTGAATTAATCCCTGGACAATCTCTACTGAGGGGTTATCTACTAAATAACCTACTTGCAGTTTCAGTTTATCTTCTGACCATAAATCGTCAACATCTAAAAAAGCGATCGCATCCCCTTTTGCCATCCTTAAACCACGGTTACGAGCTGCTGATGGCCCGCTATTAGGCTGATAAACATAGTGAATACTATCTTTATACCGAGCAGCAACTTCCGCCGTTTTATCTGTTGAGCCATCGTCAACAACAATGATTTCTAGAGGCTGATAGTTTTGATTGAGGATATTTTGAATAGCTTCTGCTAGAAACTGTTCTCCGTTATAGACAGGAACGATCGCACTAACAAAGAATTCCTTATTATTCATGGGCTATTGCTTTGAAAGTAAGCTTAAAATGACTTCAGGAATTTGCTTCAGGTCAGTGCCGAGTTCTAGATAATAACAAGGTAGCTGGCTAACAGTTTTTGTCATCAGCTCACAAGCTTCCTTACCTGCACCGGGCAATTGCAGGATTGTACTAGGAACAAGTGCTGCCAATCCTGCCGCTGATGAGGTAGCTTTCAAGGTGGTATTGCTTCCCCCAGTAATGCGGGGGATTAAGATAGCTTGAAGCGGAAAACTGGGCAAGATTTTTTCGGGAAAATGGTCGTTGATGAAATAAAGCGCTTTTTCCGAATCTAAGCGATCGCTATTGCTAATTGCCTTAGCGAGAAACGGCAATCTTTGAACATCATCGGCATTTTTTTTGCCAGTGCTGTAAATGCTAAAAACAGTTGGGGTGGGGTCGGATGCAATCAAACTATAGTCGTCGCTGGCATAGAAAAGCTCAGAGTTAAGGCAGGTTAAAGCTGTAGTTGATTTACCAGATCCCCCTTTTCCGACTAGCAACACGCCGCCACTGGGCATTCCAACTGCACCCGCATGAACCAGTTGCAGTCCCCGCTTACTCATCCAGACGTTAAAAATTGTCCGTAGCGGAGAACCTGCCTCCCAGTAAGGAAGTTGTTCGGTTGTCTCAACCCAATAGATTCCCAGGTTGCGATCGCTATCTAAAATACTTAACGCAAACGCTCCCCATTGGAAACTGGTATGAATGCGCTCATTAGTAAACCCGATAATTTCCCCACGCTTTGGATGATGATGATTTATTTGCCAAGGTGGAGGTGGCATTACGGTGTTTGTCGAGGCGCTATCCCACAAACAAACTGTCAGCGCTGGATCTGAAACGGCTTCTGTCGCTAAATGTCCTAAAGCAGGTGTCATGTAGGAAATTAAAGCTGAACCAGCAAAACGCAACCGAATTTTAAACCCGCCTAAGCAATAAAAACGGTCAATAGAACCAGATGCAGCCTCAGCTTTTTCGTATAATTCATAAACCGTATTAAAAAAGGCTAAAGGGTCTTTCGCTTCTGTTTTAGTGGCAATCTCAGATGCCAACTCGTTAGTCATCATGTTGAAAAAACTTAAGGAATTAGCTGAAACCTAGGGGCAAATCCTGACGGCTGCCCCTTCCCAATACACCTTGAAGCTGCTGATAATGATGCCAAATGCTGATTTAATCAGGCTTCAACTTTAACATTAGGCCAGCCCACCACCTCATTCACTTCGTGAATGGGGTCTAAAGCTAGCAATTCTTCCATATCTGTATATTTTTCTAAAGTTGGGGGTGAAAAGCTGAGCTTTTCAGGATTGTCGTTTGTGGTGCTTGGTGCGCTGTCTATATTTAAATTTTTAGGATCTTCTGTGCCATCGAGAGTAATGAGTTCTTCTTGCTGCAATCTGGCAATAAAATCATTGACAGTATTTTCAATAATTTGGCGATCGCCATCGTAGCACTGGATTATTTTTTGGATAATATTGCTTTTGGAAGTCCCTTTAATAATTTCTTCCCAAATATCAGCCCCAACTTTTACTAAGCTATAATAATCTCCCTTATCCAAGTTGACGATTACAACTTCACCATCAATCGTTTCGTGGACAACTTTAGGAGCATTCGCCTTAAATATCTCTGAATGATTCATGATTTTTTTGCTATACTATCAAGCTTTGTTTCGCTTTTCTTAACCCTAAGCTAACCTTGAGATATTCTAATGTCAAGGTATAACCAATTAGGTTTATTACTAAATTTATAGACTTTATAATGATTCCGCTTATATTATAAACTAACGCTTTTAAATAATATTAATTATCAAACAATACATATTATGAGCTTTTGATTTAGTTTAAATTTAAAGCTCATAATATGTATCCGGTTTAAAATTGAAAAAGATTTATTCCTTACTTACTACCATTTTGATTAAGGAATAAATTTTATAGTTTAAGCATGAAAATCATAAGTTTTTTTTACTCAGCTTGAATCTTTTTAATATTTGCTCTCCTATTAGCCTGAGTGGTCGCAGCAAATAGTAAAGGAAAGCTGGAAATTCCGCCAAAGGTAGTAGCAACCAGTCGGTAGTAGTCGGAGTGATTGCTAATTTCAGAGAATACCGCACCCTGTCAATCAGGCGTTCTCTGGCTTTTAAATGGAAGCGGGTGGTTGTCCCGTCTTTAACAAATCCGTCCGACGAACGGAAAAGCTGTTCGCATACTTCAGCCGCCAGCAATTCTACCGCTGGGTCAGCCTGAATCTTTTGCCAAACATCATCTGGCAGGGCAGTTCCCAGAAGACGATGTGCCAGCATTAAACCTAGAAACAACATTCGCTGACCGCCCTTAGCGCTAGCTTGCTGCATCAGTTTGACCCAATCTAGCTGCGGATGGCTGCGGATAAGTTCGGCTACGTCGCAGATTCTTGCCAGTTGCGTCCAACAGTCTTTGGTTCCGTGTCCGCAAATCGTTAGCAACGAATTCTCTGGCGAGAGGTTGGGAACTGTCGTTCCAGCAATGGAGACTGGCTCCAGGTCATCCCACAATTCTTTAGAATCGATGGGAAAAGAAAAATACTTTGGCATTACTCCCCAGTGCAGTTCCACCAACACTCCTTTCTGGTGGTTTCTAAATGGATAGGCGGCTTCGCGTACAAATTGATGAATATGAGGCGATCGCACAAAAGCCGCTTCCTGTTCTTGAGTCACTTCGATGCGCTCGATTTTCATCTGGTATCCTTGAGACAAAAACAGCGCCTTTGCCCTTTCGATGTCTCTTTCTTGCACCAGAATGTCTAAATCCCAGAACTGTCTTCTCAACAAATTACCGTAGGCAGAAGCGGCTAATACTGGACCTTTGAAAGGTAGAACCGGAATTCCTTGTGCTTCAAATAGATTCACAAGTCTAACCAGTTCGCCGCTCAAAAATAGGCTGCGTCGTGTGAGGGTTTGAAAATCAGCCCGCAACTTAGCCAGAATATCCTTCGGAACCGCTTCCGGACAGGTGCTGTTTAGGTTCCAATACAAAAGCGGCATCACCCTATGCTCAGTCGCCATTTGCATCAGTTCTGCCCAGTCTATATTGTTTTCCTGGAGTAGAGTAACTAGCCGCTCAACTCTTTCCAATTCCATCCGAGTACTGGCACAGATTAGCAGCACTTCGATTTCAGGGCGAGTACCTACCGATGAAGCTTTAGCAAGTAATGTTTGCAATATCTGGCTCCACTAATTTAGCTAAGTCTGGTAGTAATATTCACAATTCATCAATTTTTATATACAACTACGGCATTATTTGTATAGTTCTGATAAAAATGTAGGGAATTTTAGTAAAGATTTAGTAATTTCTAGTTTTTGTCAGTATTTGTACGATGCTAGCGTCACGAAATTTTCACGATACGAGAAACTCCAAATTTTAGAACCCTGACGAATCAAGGGTTTAAGAAATTGCCTTTAGGGTAAGGTGAAAAACGAACATCATTAACCACTTGTAAGAGAGAGGTTTTCTCCGGTTTAAAGGGAAAGTGAGTCTTATTCAAAAAATATTGCTAAAAAAACCCATTTTCTTGAAGAAAACGGGTTGTAACAGCAGCTATGATTTTGGACGCTCTCTTGCAGGCAGTCTTTCTACTCAGCAGGCGCTGCTTACGCGCCTTTCGCTAACAGATGTTTCCACTACCTGCGGACTATCGGCTGTTCGACAGCATCTCGAAACTGTTGCACGTCTTCAGTGAAGCCAATTGGCAGTACACTCACGACATTTTCATGGGGACGGGGAATAATCACCCAGGATTCTACAACGCCACCATAAACTTTTTCTACTGCGGCAATTCCCGCCTCCATTGAGGTTTTCACTTCTGAAACATCGCCCCGAATATTGACATTAAAACGGGCGCTACCAACTCGGATATATCCGACTAGGGTAACTCTTCCAGCTTTAACCATCGCATCTGCCGCTGCTAGGACAGCAGGAAAGCCTTTCGTTTCTATCGATCCAACTGCCTGTGGCATTGGCTATCTCCTGAATTTGAATTTAATTGAGTTACGTAGAGCTAAGAACTAATTGTACGAATTTTCGATGCACCTTTGGATCGAAATGCCCCTTGCCTTTACTTTCCCACTTTTTGACTTGACAAAAGACCAAACAATCGAGTAAACAAAATCCCAATAATTGCTGGGATAGCTGGCAATGTCTACTCGCAATTAAGTTCCGATTGTTAACCAACTACGACATACGGAACTGTTCAACTTTTTGGGTGAAATGAATGGGCATAACAGTTTCAACATTTTCCGTAGGATTGGGGATGATGTAGTGGGAGATCACTTGACCTCCGTAGACTGTCTCTGCGGCTTTAATCCCTGCCTCAACAGCGATGTTGACTTCAGAAACTTTTCCCCGAACGGAGACCATAAAGTTCCCTTTTTCTACAAGTGCATAATGAACCAGCGTGACTGCACCAGCTTTAACCATTGCGTCTGCTGCTGCTAGTACAGCTGGGAACCCTAACGTTTCAATCGTTCCCACTGCCTGTGGCATAAAATCAGCTCCTTGAGTCCCAGCAATATTCCCAGCAATATTTCATTGTACGAGGCTTGTGATAATATTTTTGATTTTAGATTATAAGATTTATGCTTCTGGAGACAAAGCGAGAAGCGTGGCTGCGGGCAGTATACGCTAGCTATTATCGCTCAGATGCAGCGAAGATAGCGATCGCTACCTTTCATAAAGGACATCCTACTAGATGCCGATAGGCTAGAAGTGGAATGATTGAGTTCGCAATGTCAGCATAATTTTCCCACTGAAGCAGCGACTAAAATTACCTTAGATGCGTTTGTCCTATCAACCTTCCCAGATACAGGATGCAAAACAAACACTTGAAAAAAAACGACTTAAAATTTTATGATTTGAGTGCAGATAGGTGGTGGCAGGAAGATGAGAAAATCTATGCTCTCTATCATCTCAATCAACCCCGATTTGATTTTTTTGACCGCTATGTTTCAAATTGGCAGGGATTGCAAGCCTTAGATGTTGGATGTGGCGGCGGATTTACCTGCGAATTTATGGCGAAAAGAGGAGTAAAAGTCTCAGGAATCGACCAATCTGCTAAATGTATTCAACAAGCTCAAGATCACGCATCTCTAAGCGGACTTCACATTGACTATCAACACGGATATTCTGAAAACCTCCCTTATGGTGCTAATACTTTTGATATTGTTGTTTGTGTTGATGTTTTGGAGCATATTGCAGATTTACGTCAGACAATTTCTGAAATTTATAGGATTTTAAAGCCAAACGGCTTGTTTCTATTTGACACAATTAATAAAACTTTTGCCTCTAAATTTATAATGATTTGGCTATTAGAAAATATTTTGCAGGAAATTCCTCGTGGTATTCACGATTGGAATAAGTTTATTGAGCCGCAAAAATTAACAAGTTTAATGCATAGCCAGGGATTTAGCAGTATAGAAATTAAAGGGTTTAATATATTTGGTGAAAGCATTTACCGAAACTTGCTTGCTTATATTCACTACAAAAAAACGGGCAAATTTCAAGTAGAAATTAGTAACAATACTTCAGTTATGTATATTGGTAAAGCAATAAAATCTCCTAAATAATTGCTGCTTGTTATTGAATTTATGGGCAATTAAAATAAGCTTAATTTTTTGTAAAATAGTTATTGATTTTGTTTAATTTATTTTTCTATTTAGGTTCAGATTCTAGAGGATAATGATTTTCTGGCGAAGCTGACCATTCCCACATCGAACCTGCATAGTTTTTTACATGATTAAATCCTAAATCAACAAGTACAGCCGTGAAGAAAGCTGAGCGGATGCCGCCTGTACAATAAGTAATAATGGGAGTATGATGCTGAATTCCTAATCTTTCCAACTTATCAATAATCTGGTCACGAGGCAGCAAGTTCCCCTTGGCATCTTTCAAATCTTGGAAGTAGAAATGCACCGCACCAGGGAGATGTCCTCCCCGCTGTTCGCCGTAAGCCGGAGTTCCTGCATATTCCCTCGCTTCACGGGTATCAATAACAATCAAATTTTGGGATATCTCTTTAGCGGAAAGATTGGCTTTGAGTTCATCGCGCTGAATTTCCCATAAGGAAGTTCGCTGTACAAGAAAATCACCAGGTTTGGGTTGAGTCACTCCCCAAACAATCGGGACACCTGCTTTAACAAGTGCTGAATGTCCCCCATCGACAAAGACTGCTTGTGAATGTCCTAGCGTGCGTAACATCCAAACAATGCGCCCTTCTTCACCAAAATTGTGCGCTGGATTGCCAAGGACAACGACAGGTTGATTGTTACAAATGCCGACAGCGCGAAGTTTTTCTTGCAAAATTTCTGTATTCTCAATCAACTTTCCCTTATTCGGAGATTGTTGTTGCGAGAATTGCTGCCAAGTGACATGAACAGCACCAGAAATATGCCCAAGCAACCAGGAAATTGAATTGCGAACATCCAGAAGTGTCGCATTCAGCTTAATCAATTCCTTCGCTTCTTCTGCACTGACTACCCATCGATGGGCAAGAGAATCCTGATTCATAACTTTAACGCTACCCTGAAAACTCCTTTGCGTGCCTTTGCGCTAACCTTTGCGTACCTTTGCGTTAACAATAAATCCTACAATTACCTAAAAGCCAAAATATGCTTAGCGGTAATATAAATCCTACAATTACCTAAAAGCCAAAATATGCTTAGCGGTAATCTCTGGCTGTTCAAATTGAGGAACGTGCCCGCAATTCTCGATCCAAATGAGTTGAGAATGAGCGATCGCTCTCTTAAACCTCTCGGCA
Organism: Coleofasciculus sp. FACHB-712; assembly: GCF_014695635.1. NCBI lineage: Bacteria > Bacillati > Cyanobacteriota > Cyanophyceae > Coleofasciculales > Coleofasciculaceae > Coleofasciculus > Coleofasciculus sp. FACHB-712. Next base: position 9,374 of record NZ_JACJOQ010000697.1, read on the forward strand.
TCGTCCGTACCCAACATATCATCCGCCTCTCCCCACAGAATCAGCGTCCGCTTATCGATTTGAGGAATT
>NZ_JACJOQ010000698.1:0-4792 GCF_014695635.1 Coleofasciculus sp. FACHB-712
ATTGAAACGCCGGATGAAGCCAGTTTGCAGATGACGAAGAAGTTTCAAAATAACCGAACTTCGCTTGCTGACTCGGTAGAAACCATCACGCGGGCGGGGTTGCGGGTGATGGCTGGGTTTATCATTGGCTTTGATGGAGAAAAATCAGGCGCAGGCGATCGCATTGTCCGCTTTGCCGAACAAACGGCGATTCCGACGACTATTTTCGGAATGCTACAAGCTTTACCCCACACTGCCCTCTGGTTCCGCCTAGAAAAAGAGGGGCGATTGCTGGATAGCGCATCGGGCAACCAGTTCAATGTGATGAATTTTATCCCGACCCGACCCGTAGAAGAGATTACCAGGGAATACATCAACGCCTTCTGGGATTTATACGATGCTGAAAAGTTTTTAGATCGGGCTTATCGCCATTTTCTGATGCTGGGCGCACCCAAAGTAAAAGTTCCTTTTAAAATGCCGGGTCTGATGGAGTTAAGGGCTTTGGCAATTGTGGCGTGGAGACAAGGCATTAAGCGTCACACTCGCTGGAAGTTCTGGCACCATCTGTTTAGTATCATCAAACACAACCCTGGTGTTTGGGATCATTACCTCACCGTCTGTGCCCACAACGAACATTTTCTCGAATATCGCCAGATTGTCCGCGACCAAATTGAGGTGCAGTTAGCTGAGTATCTAGCACAACAATCGAAACAGGAAGCTAAAGTTTCCCCTGTGAAAAACAGCGTCGGTGCGAGTGCGTGATATCAAGTGAAAAATGGGGAATTAGAAATTTTTTACCCATTTTTCATTCCTTCTCATCAATGACCAATTAAGCGTGAGGATTGTCAATTAATGCGAGTTTTACTTTTATATCCGCTATTTCCGAAAAGTTTTTGGTCTTTTGAAAAAACTTTAGCCTTGCTAAATCGTAAGGCAATGTTGCCGCCTTTAGGTTTAGTGACCGTTGCCGCAATTTTGCCCCAAGAATGGGAGTTTAAGCTAGTAGATCGAAATGTTACCCAAATAACTGAAGCTGAATGGGCATGGGCAGATTTAGTAATTCTGTCGGCAATGATTGTCCAAAAAGAAGATTTGCTAGATCAAATCAAAGAAGCAAAGCAAAGGGGTAAGTTAGTCGCAGTCGGCGGCCCTTATCCTACGGCTTTACCTCAAGAAGTAGAATCAGTCGGCGCAGATTATTTGATTTTGGATGAAGGGGAAATCACCCTGCCGATGTTTGTGGAGGCAGTGCAACGTGGCGAAACTTCGGGAACTTTTCGGGCGGGAGGAGAGAAACCGGATGTCAGTTCCACACCTGTTCCCCGCTTTGATTTACTAGATTTTGACGCTTATTCAGAAATGTCTGTGCAGTTTTCGCGGGGATGCCCATTTCAATGCGAATTCTGCGACATTATTGTCCTTTACGGACGCAAACCGCGCACGAAAACACCAGCCCAATTACTAGCAGAATTAGAACGCCTTTATGAGTTGGGTTGGCGACGCAGCATTTTTATGGTGGATGACAATTTTATCGGGAATAAGCGGAATGTCAAGTTATTCCTGAAAGAGTTGCAACCGTGGATGGTGGAACATCAGTATCCTTTCTCTTTTGCTACGGAAGCATCGGTGGATTTGGCAAAAGATCAAGAATTGATGGATATGATGGTTCAGTGTAATTTTGGGGCGGTGTTTTTAGGAATTGAAACACCCGATGAGGAGAGTTTAGCACTAACTCAGAAGTTCCAAAATACGCGAGATTCATTAAGTGATTCCGTTCAAGCGATCGCGCGATCGGGATTGCGGGTGATGGCTGGGTTTATCGTAGGCTTTGATGGAGAAAAACCCGGTGCAGGCGATCGCATTGTCAACTTTGTCGAGAAAACGGCAATTCCCACCGCTTTATTTAGTATGTTGCAAGCTTTACCCGATACCGCCCTTTGGCATCGGTTAAAGAAAGAAGGGCGGCTGCGAGGCGAATCTGCCAACATCAATCAAACGACATTGATGAACTTTGTGCCCACACGTCCTCTAGAAGACATTGCCCGCGAATACATCGATGCATTTTGGACATTGTACGATCCGGAGCGTTTTCTAGACCGCACTTATCGTCACTTTCGCATATTAGGAGAAGCGACGTATCCGAATAAGGGCAAACGTGCGAAGAAGAAAATAGATTGGGTTGTGATTCGAGCCTTATTAATCATTTGTTGGCGACAAGGCGTACTTCGTAAAACTCGTTGGCAGTTCTGGCGCAACTTGTTTAGTATGTATCGACACAATCGAGGTGGAATCAGCAGTTATTTAGCAGTTTGCGCTCAAATTGAGCATTTCGTAGAGTATCGCCAGATTGTCAAAGAGCAAATTGAGGCGCAGTTGGCAGAGTTTATGGCAGAAGACGCGGTTCAACAGCCGCAAGAGGTGAAAACCCCAGTGAATGCGTAGGGTAGACGACACCTCAGATCCTCCAAACCCCTATTATTTAAGAGACTGACTTAATAATGGGGTTTGGAGAATCGCAGAATAGCGCCCATAAAGTGACTGAGGATGAGCAATTTCTTTATTTAAAACTGGTATATAGCAATCCTGTTTTAGTTGCGAGATGCCAGTGGTTTAAATCCCCAACTTATCCAAGAAGTCGGGAATCTTGCTTTCAGGAATCATTTAGGACTGGTATAGGTAGACAAACGTTTTTGCCGTCTGCGTCTTGTCCAAAAGTTGTTGGCAAAGTTGAGTATGTTTTTGTCGCGATGATCTCCTGAACCTGCAACAGTCCGCCTGTTGCCAAGCCAGCGATCGATGGAGTAAATATTGAAGCTGCTACCAGCTAGCAATATAAATAGCACAATCCCGTAGATAAGCATCGTTTGTGCTGCACCCCAGTTTTGTATGGATGTGACACCCATCATCAAGACGATCATCAGGATAAATGTTGCGATTAGGGCGCTGCGCGTTGCTAATCCAATGGAGATCAATACTCCCACGATTAATTCAACCGGGGGTACTAAGTAAGAATTGATCCTCACCAAAAATTCCGGGAAATAAGAATTTGCAAGTTGGTTGACAGTATTTTCAGCAAAACCGGGAATATTGCCGATGCGAGTAAAGCCGTGATTAAAGTAATTCACGCCGATCAGAATTCGCAGCAACAAATAGGCGATCGCAATATCCCTAGTTTTTAGACCAATATAGGGTCTATTTTCAGTCATTGCTATAACTCCAACTGTGTTACTTAAACTTTAATTGATTTTAACTGTAGAGATTTGAATTAATTAAAGTTTAATGAGAAATGAATTAGCCAAGCTAAACCTACCAACCCAAATAAGTCTGTTTTTTCCCTTTTTGAATAGCAGCCAACAAGCGCTATTCTCCGAGTGTTGAAGTTATAAGGTAAAATCCTGAGTTTTGTTATTTGTCAAGAGTAAGAATCGGCTTTATTCAATACAAGGCTCATCTATAATCGGGGCGGGTAGTGGAAATTCTTCTCCTCGTAGGTAGGCATCAAATTGTTTGTCAAAACGGCTCCAACTGGTAGCAATCGAACGCTGAATTCTACAGGTTGGAGCTTCGCGGAATAAAGGCAGCCGATGTTCGATTTGTTCTTTAATGGCTACAGGGATATCTTCAAATACATCAGTTTTATTGCCAGTGTAATTTAAGACTAAAAAGCCGGGTTTCCCCTTCATTTTCATCCACGGTTCCCACGGCCCCATGCGGTAATAAGAAAGTGTAACAGCGCGATTGTCGCTAGCACTGATGGGTTCGTCAGTTAGTATTTTTGTCGGAAAAATAAATTTGTAGGAATCCGACGATTGGATATACTTCTCTGGCGAATAATCTGCAAACTTGGGGTTCGTTGATAACGGGTTGGGCAGTTTCATATTAAAATCTAATGAAACTGAGGATATTTCTGAAGTTATGTGAGCATCTATCTGTTGTGGAATCTGGAACTCCTGGTAGTCATAAGAACGGTGCATAATATTCAGTGTTTCACCTGACCAGGGGTTTTTCCAACTTTTTAGAATTTCTCCAGTTTTGGGATCGAGATAAAGTGTAATTTTACGACTTACAAGCGTCCAGCGGGATGTTGAATTATCTTGAATACAGCGCGAGATATCAACGCCTAAGAAATCAAACAGATGAACAGGTTGATCGTTATCTATCGGATGGGCATACATAGCACCTGTAGCCGGGAAATAGTGAGTTTTACTGTCACTGCTACAGCGTAGTTTGACAAACTGCTCATCGGTAATTGTTGATTTCGTTAAGGTCATAGTTTGCGCTTCCCCAAAGTATAGATTGAGCTAAGGATGAATACTTAACTAGTAATTTCTCGCCCTCCTGCTGATATCTTGATTCGGTCTTGCTGACGCTGCTGAATCTGTTCTAGACTGCCGGTAGGAATGGCGGCAATTAACTGGCGCGTGTATTCTTGCTTCGGTTCGCGGTAGAGATTTTCAGCGGAGCCAATTTCTTCGATTTTGCCTCGATTCATGACCATGATGCGATCGCTCATAAATTTCACTACGCTCAAGTCATGGGAAATAAAGATGTAAGTTAAGCCAAATTCACTTTGGACTTCTTTGAGCAAATTCAGCACTTGCGCTTGTACGGAAACATCTAGCGCCGAGACGGATTCGTCGCAGATGATGAATTTGGGATTGAGTGCCAAAGCACGAGCAATACAAACCCGCTGGCGCTGTCCGCCAGAAAACTCGTGGGGATAGCGATTCATCCAGGCAGGATTTAAGCCTACACGCTCTAAGAGATAGGCTGCGCGATCGCGTCTTTCCTTAGAATTCTTCCCATAGTGATG
>NZ_JACJOQ010000699.1:0-5699 GCF_014695635.1 Coleofasciculus sp. FACHB-712
AATTCTACAGCAGCAGCGCCTGTGTTCCGTTCTTCAAGAATTTCGCGCTTACAATCAAAGCAACGCAAAATTAAGCGATCGCCTACCCAAGCGCCAGCCAACATGAATAAAATGACTGTTGCGCCATAGCTTACCAAATTGAGTAATTTGTCCTGCCAATTGCCTGAAGGTTGTCCTAAAACACCACCCAGCGCAATGACGATACCGAGGTAATATCCGACAAGAGCGATCGCTACGGCTGGATTATCCTTAACAAATAGTTCCAAGTTTAATTCTATGCGACGAAATAGTTTTTGGTAAGCGAGTTGTCCCAGCCAGAACAACCCAAAGCCTACAACTAGCTCTAGAAGAATAAATCCTAATTGACTAACTTGTTCCACTACTTAACTCCTTCTCAATATTTCTTTATTATTCAATTAATTTTATATTTTTAAGTGTTTTAATAAGCCAATCATTGTATCTGCTAGTTGGCCATAAAAAAAGTAATCATGAGCACCAATAGTTTTTACTGGTACGCCACCAAACTGACTTTTAAAACGGGAAAATTTTGCATAGCTATGATTAGGATCGTGAGTAAAACCATAGAAATCATAGAAAGTGCAACCGCGTGATTTTGCCCGTTGCATTGCAGCCCAGTGTAAACTGTAAGTTGCCATGACTTCCGGATGTTCAAAACTACGTCCGCCGTAGAGATAAGTTGCGCGATCGCCCCAATAAACAACTAAGATAGCTGCTAATATTTTTCCTTGCCAGATTGCGAAACCTAGCTCTGCCATATTTGCCTTAAATAAGGTTTGGCAAAGATTAATGAAAAATTTGTAGGGTTCACCAAAAAACTGCTGGCGTTTTACCGTTTCCCAAAAAATATCGTAAAACACAGGAATTGCCTGTGAGTCTGTTCTAAATTCAGTTTCTACACCATGACGCCAACTCAAACGCAAATTATATCGTCCTTTTGGCTTCATAGTTGCTAACATTTCAGTTTCTGTTAATTGTAAATCAATTAACAGAGTTTCCGAGGGCAATAAATCAGCAGGGGCACGCATAAACCCGGAAAGGCAATCTAGTTTTTGCTGCCATAAAGGTTCAATTCGTAGGGCAACCGCTCCTATTTTTTCAGCTAAAGATACCGCTTCTTTCACTAATATCTGCATTCCTTCTTTTTCCAATTTTTCAGGTAGCAGAGGGGCACCGGGAGCAACTAATAAATTGGCTTTATTAGGATGGGGATAAAAATAAAAAATGCATCCTCCCAATAATTCTTGCTTGTAAAATAAACCATAACGGAAGGTTTTGTATCCTTCCAATTCTTTGAAATCTGCCCAAGCCCAAGACTGCATAAAGCATCCTGCGGGAGCAGTTTGCACAAGCAAGTCCCAATGATGGCGTTCTTCTGAATTTAGTAGTCTAAGGGTTAAAGATAATTCCTCTAATTGAATTTTGTGCCCATTATTTACATCTAAAATGTCAGTCATTATTCGAGCGATTTGTTAATAAGTTTATCAACCAAATACCACCAGCCGCCGTCAAAACAAATCCTATAGTTCTATTAAACCAACTCCAGTCTCCTTCGCTATAATAAGTATTTCCTCCCGAATAGCCGCTAGAGCCAGGAGAATGGCTACTTCCTGAATAGTATCCCTTGGCAAACACAGCATCTGGAGATGCTAAATTGGCCATTAATAAAGTTACTGAGAGCATCATAATAAATTCTGCTGCTCGTGGTGATAGCGTTAAAATTTGCTGTCCAGTGCGGATTTTATCAGACAATTGTTTTAGTTCAGCGGCAATCTGAGGCGGCAGTTCTTGAGCACGTTCTAAAATACTTCCCAATAAACGTGATAAATCGATTTCTGATAGTAATTTTTGAAGGTGGGCTAACCATTCTGCTGTCATCTTTGGGTTGTGATAAGGATGTTGTACCGGCAATAGTTTGCTAGTATCTATCTCATTACCCTGAACTTCTTCTAACCACCTTTGGGCGGTTGATTCTAGCTGAAGGAGATCCCGCAACCCTATCAGTCCAGTTCCAGCTTCTTCAATGTCTAAAAAATTAATGGTTTTTTCATCAATTGCTTCGATAATTTGAGGCGATTGAATATGAGGATTTAGTAAGTAGTAAAATAGCTGCGGGCAATCCAGAGTGTGAATATTGACGCTGTGGCGGCTATGCGCGATCGCATTCTCAAACTCAAACACTTTTAGCAGATTTTTAAGCGCGATCGCTTGTAAATTTTCAGGTAGGGTAATTCCTTCTAGTTCAGCACGTTGAATTGTAACTGGAGACGCTAAGAAGAACCCCCAATTGCCGTAATCATGCCGCTGAAAGGATGGAATTGCTAGTTGTAAAGGCTTTGCCATCAATCCGGCAGCTAACAAGGTTTGATATAAACACCAAAAACCTGTTGTCCGATTTTCTGGAGAAACACCATTCGTGCTAATAATTCCACCTGGATAAAGAACCCGACTAATCGTTTTAAACCATTCTTGGCTGTATATCGCCGTATCTTCTGTACAACTAGGATAAGTAAAATCGCAAATAATGACGTGATAAGATTTTTCTTTAATTGTCGATAAAAACTCAAAAGCTTCTTGCGTGTAGATTGTCAAGCGCTCGCTTTCTAAGCTGCCATCATTAAATTCCTTAAATACATTTTTACCGAGTTCTAAAACTTCTGGATTGTAATCAACTAAATCAACGTGACTCACTTCAGGAAATCGCAACACATCCCGTGCAGCTAATCCATCTCCGCCGCCACAAATCAAGACTTGCAACTCTGTGTGAGGAAATCGTTTGACTGCCAGCGCTACCGATGGGATCACTAAATACTCGTGATAAATGGCTTCATCAGCGGTATCAAATTGCAAATCACCATTGATATAAAAAGCCAATCCGTTGTTATGTTGTTCAATAAATAAAGATGTAGGCATTTTTTTACTATCCGAATACCATCAACAATATTCCGCAAGCCATCATGAAACTGGCTACTAATGCTTGGAAAATCACGCTTTCCAAAAAACTCTTCTTCGCTCCTCGTTCAATGTGAGAAAAATCTTCTGGTTTTACTATTTTGGTAGAGTAAATATGTCGTTTGCCATCAGGCCAAGCTTCAATTGCTAAATTCCATTGATGATCCTTGTCCCAATAATCCCACGTAATTCGAGATGTCTCCTCTTCATCTCCTTCATAATTACCCTTGGTTGATGATTCAAAGTAATAGCGTTTACCCAAGGCTTGTAATTCTGGGTAAGGCATTTTTCCTCCTTGCATATCGTGCCAAAAACGAATAGCCAAATTATTCAGTGATTCTGGTTCAAATATCTTAGGGTCTGAAATTTCTTCGGCAAGATACCAATTGACTAAGGATTCAGGATTTTGCGGATCAATTTCTCGTAGCAAGTAGTATTCTTTTCCTGCCTGAGATTTTAGCAACCACTCCGTTGTTTCATATCCATAGGAATCGTCATAAGTGCTGTATTCTTTAATCTGCCACTGAACGCCATAATATTTTATGCGATCGCCTGGACGTAAATTTTCAAGTTGAGTTTTCGTAGTAATGGGATACATAAAATTTTGCTCTGCTAAAATTTTGTTTGAATGTAGAAAAAATCTTGAGTTTAAGTTTATTTTATTAAAATAATATCCGGCATTTTTGCTGGTTAATAGAGCGACTTAGCGTAGGCAGCATTTATTATATTCACACAGCTCTTAACTTCATAAAATAATCAATAAGACTTCATAAAAATATTAATTTTTTATAATCATCTACTCAAGGCGATAGAAGAGGTTCAATAACCCGACCCACCAACCAACTTCACAAAAAACATATCCGCTAGGAAGATGACCTGCGGGAGCGCGATCGCAATCAAAGATAAATTCTTCATAAGGAACCCAAGCGCCATCAATCCGCCATCCTACGCGATCGCCTAAAATACACAAAATCTCATAATTTGCGCTTCTCGTCCCTCCGATCCTTTCCCAGATATATTTTTGGACGCTAAAACCAAAGCGTCCTTTGCTGTGTTTTATCCAAAGTTGGTTAATGATCCGAAGGTCTGACATTGGAAAATTTTTGATATCTTCTACTCTCAGCCAGCCTTCCGTTTCTCGACCAGAAATTCTCAGCATAACCGTCGTGGTTTCTTCATCCGCTTCTTGCCACTTTCCTAACGCTAGAAAAGTCTGTAGTTGCCGGTAATCTATTTTTGACGCTGAACTTTGGCGATTTGTTAAAAAATTACGATTTGTAGCGATTGAACTGGCATTATAAGTTTTTGAAACCGGGATATTGCTAAATACTGGCTGCTTAAAACTGTAAGTAGAAATCTTATTAAGATTAAGCAATTCTAGCCACTCCTGCACCGACTGAGGGCGTTTCTCCGCTTGAAATTCCATCCCTGTAAGAATCGCCTGATTGGCTAAATTACTAATACTGGAATTGAGGCGTTGCGGTGAATTTAATCGAATCCCCGCAGCTCTCGCAGGCGCAGGTAGCGGGACTTCTCCAGTCAGCAAATAGTAGAGCGTCGCCGCGAGTGCATAAACATCCGTATACTCGCCCCGTCTTGCTTGCTGAGCATACTGTTCAATTGGAGCAAAGCCTGGAGTAAAGGTTTGCGTATGAGTCTGCGTTATATCGGGGATAAATTCCCTAGCAATGCCAAAATCAATCAGTACCGCCTGGAATTTTTCGGCACGCACCATGATATTAGATGGCTTCACATCCCGATGCAAAAAGCCCCTGTCGTGGATGAAAGTTAGTGCGTCACCAATCTGGCGGATGTAGTGTAATGCTTCGGTTTCCGACAAAACACCCAGATTAAGTACGCGCTGCTCTAAGTTTTCTCCTTCAACATACTCCATCGCCATGCAAGGTAACTGTCCTTCAGAGAAGGCATTGTCAATCTGCACAATATTAGGGTGTCGGCACACAGCGAGTCGCAGCGCTTCTTTCTGGAAATCTCGATTAAATTTGTCTCGGTACGCTGTAAATTCGCGTTTAGTCAGTACCCGTTCATTCAGTGTCTTGATGACGACAAAATTCCCTTTTTTATCCCTAGCTAGAAAAGTGATGCCATAGCCTCCTTCTCCTAGCACCCTTTCAACGATGTATCTTCCACCATGCAACATCTGCCCAGCGGCCCAAACCATTCCTCACACTTTCCCTGACACTTAGGCTAATTTTGCCATACCTTTGGTGCCAGTTTTGTTAAGTATTTGACCTATTCCAGAAGGTTCCATAACGGAAGGGAACAAAGGTGAGATAAGAGCGATCGCTCTTATTTTTGAGTGATATATTCAGCGTGGAAACGCCTAGATGAAGACAATTGTTATGACTGAGGAACTCATGGATTTACGAAATAGCATCATTGAGGGACGCTACAAAGAAACTTTGACGATTTTAGGTGGGCTGGATTGGATAAAAAAATGGTGGATAGAACTTAGAAAATTTTGGCAGCTCAACAATTACTTGCTTTGATGTATGCTCATTCAGCAAGGATTTTACCTAACATGATTGATGAGTATTTAACTCAGTTACCGGACGGGCAAGATTGGTTTGAAGACAGGCGCGAATAGAGAATGCGATCGCTTGCCCTTCTTTTGATTGCATTTATTCTCAGCAAGATAGGTGATCTCAAAGCCACCTTTACCCAAATGCCTCTCAATAATATATCGTCCGCCCTGCAACTTCTGCCCA
>NZ_JACJOQ010000007.1:0-1846 GCF_014695635.1 Coleofasciculus sp. FACHB-712
TATGTTACCGACCAGCCGGAACGCTTCATCATGGGGGAACTGATTCGAGAACAAATTTTGCTGCTAACCCGCGAAGAAGTTCCCCACTCAGTCGCCGTTACGATTGACATGGTGGAGGAAGAACCGACGATTACTCGCCTTCTCGCCACTATCTATGTTGAACGCGACTCGCAAAAGGGGATTTTGATTGGCAAAGGCGGAACGATGCTCAAAGCGATTGGAAGCACCGCCCGCGAACAAATCCAAAAGTTAATTGCCGGGAAAGTTTATTTGGAGTTGTTTGTGAAAGTGCAGCCGAAATGGCGGCAGTCTCGATTACATTTAGCAGATTTGGGGTACAGGGTGGAACGGGAATAAACCGCAAAGACGCTGCATAGCGCGAAGGAAGAAAAAGAAGCGTGTTCTTCTTCTCTTTCTTCCTTCGTGTCCTAAGCGCTAACGCGCAGGCTACGCCAACGCGTCTTCGCGGTTCCTCAAATCCCCAAACGTTGATAAATCTCCTCTAAATGCTGCAAATGATGCTGCGGAGCGAAACACGCCTCAACTTCTTCTGAAGAAAGATGCTGCGTCACCCGGCTATCTTTGGCAATCAAATCGTGGAAATTGCCATCGGTTTTATTCCACGCTTGATGAGCGCAAGACTGCACCGTTGCATAGGCATCCTCGCGGCTCATTCCTTTTTCTACCAGCGTCAGCATGACTCGCTGGCTGAAGACAACGCCGCCGTAACAATTCATATTCCGTTCCATGTTTTCGGGATAAACCAGCAGGTTTTTCACCAAATCGGTTATTTCCGCTAACATGAAGTGCGTTATGGTGCAGGAATCGGGCAGGATCATCCGCTCCACGGAACTGTGAGAGATATCTCGTTCGTGCCAAAGGGCGACATTTTCCAAAGCTGCAACAGCATGACCCCGGACAACTCGTGCCATCCCTGTCAGTCGCTCCGAACGAATCGGATTGCGCTTGTGCGGCATCGCAGAGGAGCCTTTTTGTCCCTTAGAGAAGAATTCTTCGACTTCTAGGACATCCGTGCGTTGCAAGTTGCGAATTTCGACCGCAAATCGCTCAATCGAGGCAGCCACTAAAGCCAAAGTTTGTACAAAGTCGGCATGGCGATCGCGCGAAATTACTTGCGTCGATGCTGTATCCGGTTCGAGTCCCAGTTTTTGGCAAGCGATCGCTTCAACTCTCGGCTCAATATTGGCATAGGTTCCGACTGCACCGGAAATCTTGCCAACGGCAATTTCTTTGCGAAGACGCTGAAGGCGATCGCGCGATCGCAATACTTCTGCCAACCATCCCGCTAGCTTAAAGCCAAATGTAATCGGTTCCGCATGAATGCCGTGCGATCGCCCAATCATCACCGTATTCTTATGCTGCTGTGCTTGAGTGCGAATCGCTGCAATCAAATCCTCTACCCCTGTCAGCAACACATCCAAACTGGCGACCAGTTGCAGCGCCAAAGCTGTATCAAGCACATCCGAACTGGTTAATCCCAGGTGAATGTAGCGTCCCGCATCGCCTACATATTCATTGACGTTTGTCAAGAAGGCGATCATATCGTGGCGGACTTCAGCCTCAATTTCTAGCACCCGCTTCGGGTCAAAATTAGCCTTTGCCTTAATTTCCTCTACCGCCTGGGTTGGAATATAACCGAGTTCAGCTTGGGCTTCACAGACTGCAATTTCAACCTGGAGCCAAGTTTTCAGTTTATAGGTGTCAGTCCACAAGTTGCCCATCTCAGGCAACGTATAACGCTCGATCACAGCAAGTGTCGCAGAATACAACCGTTTTATTGTACAACTGACGGTCAGATATGCCGCGACTCAAAAAATGCTTCTTG
>NZ_JACJOQ010000070.1:0-9230 GCF_014695635.1 Coleofasciculus sp. FACHB-712
CTGGGTGGATATTGGGAATCATCGCCGTCTGTTTTTTTGGAGCTGCCACGAACACAATGGCGGGGTGGCTGTATGTTATTAGTGGCCTCAGCTTTGCGCTACTCGGAATTGCAAGCTTCCTATCCGTGCGATCGCTTCGTCATCTTCAAGTCACCCGACGCCCTATCCAGCCCGTCAGCGTCGGCGACGATTTAACCATTGAATTAGAAATTGAAAATCCGGTTAACCATCCCAAAACCTTACTTTTAGTCCGGGACGTTCTTCCCTTTGTATTGGGACAACCCGTACAAACGGCAATTGAAACGATTTCTCCTCATAGCGTTCACCACTGGGTTTACTACCTACCCACGCAAAAACGCGGGGTTTATCGGTGGAACACCGTACAACTGAGAACTGCCGCCCCTGTGGGATTATTCTGGTGTCGCCGCCAGCGTGAAGTTGCCGCTACAGCATTTGTTTATCCCACCGTTTTACCCCTCACCAACTGCCCGATGGTGGATGAAATTGGGCAAGAAAAAAGCCCCCTGTTTCTGAGTTTAGATCGCCGTTCTCAAGCTGCCACAGAAGGAGTCACGCGATCGCTTCGCCCCTATCGAGTCGGCGATCCCATTCGTTTAATCCACTGGCGAACCAGCGCCCGTTACGGTGAATTCCAGGTGCGCGAACTAGAAGTTTTTACGGGTGGACAAGAAGTAATTATCTGCCTCGATAGCGCCACCAGTTGGAATCCAGAGCATTTTGAGCAAGCAGTCATTGCGGCAGCATCCCTATACTTTTATGCCAGTGGGCGTCAGTTAAGTGTAAAACTTTGGACAGCGTTCACAGGTTTAGTGCAAGGTCATCGCGTGGTTTTAGAAACTCTAGCCGCAACCTACGCCGGAGAAGATGCCCGTGTTGGAGATCCACCGACGCTTCCCTTAATCTGGCTGACTCCCAATCATGTTACTCTAAGCTCTTTACCCCCCGGTAGCCGTTGGATGCTCTGGATGCCGGAGTCTTTAACTGAGCCTGCAATGCCCGTAAATCGTAATTCCCCTGGAATTGTCATTAATACCGAGCAGCCGCTACAACTTCAGCTACAATCCCCTCTGAAGTAGGCTTGCCCGATTGCATCGATCCCAGCCAATCCCCTTGAGGAAAACGCTTAAGATACAATGCATAAACACCTGTCGATCTCGCGTCATCTCATATTATGAACCCATCAGAAACTGAAACAAAATCCAGCGAAAAAAGCCTAGAGGCGATGCGCCATTTCTCCGAAACTTACGCTAAGCGTACTGGCACCTACTTTTGCGTCGATCCTTCAGTAACAGCTGTAGTGATTGAAGGACTCGCAAAGCATAAAGATGATCTGGGTGCCCCTTTGTGTCCTTGTCGCCACTACGAAGATAAAGAAGCAGAGGTACATGCAACTTTCTGGAATTGTCCTTGCGTACCGATGCGAGAGCGTAAAGAGTGCCACTGCATGTTATTTTTGACAGAAGATAACGAGTTTCGGGGTGAGATGCAGGAAATCTCTCTCGAAGAAATTAAAGCTGTACGCGATAGTATGTAACGATTTGCTCTAGCTAATCGCTAATTGAAAAATTGCTAATTATAAATACTTTTTAGCCTAACTTCCAATTATCGATTAGCGATTAGCTGAAGCATCAAATTTATCATGTTTGTAACAGCCACACGTCCCAAGAATCCTTCAAGATAAAGCCTCCCGCGTGCTACAAAGACTTTTTTAAATTCCGCTTGCCTAGATAAATTAGGAAAAAAATATCCCCTAAAATCCACTTTTTATTGGTTTGTTTGGGGTAATAAACTTTGTAACAATTAAGTAAGATTGAATTTTAAAAACAAGTAGCGAGCGCAAGCTAAACGATTAAAAAAACCACTCAAAATGTGATATTGGTCAATAGAATTAAAAAAATTAAATAAATTTATATTGAACTTTATTTAAACCTGAATAAAGACATTTTAGAGTAGTTTTTTCTGTCCGTTAAAAACTTAAAGCGATCGCTTGTTTTAGAGGCTTTCCATCACCTACGCGCGAAGCAGCTAAACATAGGCATCTGCGTCTGGAGCTATTAAGTGTGGTAATGCCTGAACACAAACATAACTACGAGGGAAGGTGCTTGACGGTAGGGAACTGAAAACGGCAGAGTAATGAAATTATTAATATAGTTCCCGACTAATGACTGAAGAAATCCCATCTGAATTTTGGCAAGGGATCGAAGAGTTTAATCAGCATGAATTTTACGCCTGCCACGACACCTTAGAGGCTCTGTGGATGGAAGCCAGCGAGCCGGAAAAAAGGTTTTATCAGGGAGTGCTGCAAATTGCCGTTGGATGTTATCACCTAGGCAACCTTAACTGGCGCGGTGCAGTTATTTTACTGGGAGAGGGAATGCGCCGCTTGGAGGCATACGAACCTGCTTACAGTGGAATTGATGTCACCGAACTGCGGGAACAGAGTGCCGAACTGTTGACAGCACTGCAAGAAGCTGGAGCAGAAAACGTGGTTGATTTTGTAGAACAGATGCAACAAGACGAGAATGTCTCACATTTGCCAAAAATACTGCGAATAGAGGCTTAGAAACTTCTCAAGACTCAGAAACGTCGGGATTGTTGTGCCTGGTTATCGCTGGATTTGTTCTAGATCGATCCTTTAGAAAGAGTAAACTAGGCACAAGAGCCGATCACCGTCTTTGATGTCTCCGCAAGACCCATGATGTCCTCATTTCAATTTAATCAAAGTCTAATGCGTCGCCTGGGATTAGTGCTGATGCTGCCAGCTGTTTTAGCGGGAGCGATCGCTATCCCCACCGAAATCCAAACCGCCCAAGCCCAAACCGCCGATGACGGACGCGCCCTCACCGTCCGTTCTGATGTGCAAGAAGCCAACTCGAAAACAGGTGTAGTAACAGCTCGTGGCAACGTGCAAATGTATTACCCCTCGCGGCAGATCCAGGCAACTGCTGCCCAAGCTCAGTATTTCAGCAAAGAACGCCGCATCGTTCTGAGTGGTAACGTCTACGTCCTGCAACAAGGCAATAGTCTCCGAGGCGAGACAATCACCTATCTGATCGATGAAGGACGCTTTGTTGCCCTGCCTCAGTCCAATCGGCAGGTAGAATCAGTTTATCTGGTCGCCGATCCAAATTCTCCAACTACACCCGTAGCGCCACCAGCTCCCGCCGTCAATCCTAAACCAGCCTTCAAAACGCCGAATAGTCGCTAGCCATTGGTCACATGGCTAATCGCGAATGGCTAATCGCTAATGGCTTTTAATAATTAGCAGTTAGCCATTAGCCACGAACAATTAGCTATTTATCAATGAAAATCGTACTGGAGAATATTCACAAGTCTTACGGCAAACGTGCGATCGTCAATCGCGTCAACCTTTCAGTGGCGCAAGGAGAAGTCGTGGGGCTACTCGGCCCCAACGGTGCTGGGAAAACGACGACCTTTTACATTGCAACTGGCTTGGAAAAACCCGATCAAGGTACGGTTTGGCTGAATGACCAGGACATCACCACCTTACCCATCCACAAACGAGCGCATTTAGGCATTGGCTATCTTGCTCAGGAAGCCAGTATTTTCCGCAACCTCACCGTCCAAGACAATATTCTCTTGGTGCTGGAACAAACAGGCGTGCCTCGTCGCGAGTGGCAAAACCGTCTAAATGCTTTGCTGCAAGAGTTTCGGCTAGAAAAAGTAGCAAATACGCTGGGGATTCGGGTATCAGGGGGAGAACGTCGGCGCACCGAGTTGGCGAGATCCTTAGCGTCGGGGCGAGAAGGACCAAAATTTTTGCTATTGGATGAGCCGTTTGCCGGTGTCGATCCGATTGCCGTATCGGAGATTCAAAAAATTATTGCCGGACTGCGCGATCGCTACATGGGCATCTTGATCACCGATCACAACGTCCGCGAAACCCTCGCCATCACCGATCGAGCCTACATTATGCGCGACGGACAAATCCTCGCCTCTGGCAATTCAGAAGAACTCTACAATAACCCCTTAGTGCGACAGTACTACTTAGGAGATGACTTCCAAAGATAGCCTTGGGTAATCGGTAATCGGGAATTGGTAATTACAAGAGTCATCAGTAAGAAGCATTGAATTTTGAAACCACAAGAGAGTTTTGAATTCAAAATTTCAGACGCGATAACTGTAAGTCTTCTACTCCTTAAAACTTTCCTCCAATTACCTATTACCCATTACCCATTACCCGTTCCCTACCCATCGCTCCTTGACCAATGACCAAATCTTTCAATCCGCTCTCCCCCCTGATTTCGACAGTCTCGGTGATGGATCGCTATATTGGCACCGAGCTGGTCGCGCCTTTCCTATTTGGCATGGGATTCTTTTCTTCCATCGGGGTAACGATTGGCAGTTTATTTGACCTGATGAGAAGGACTGTGGATGTAGGTCTACCCGCATCGCTCGTATTGAAAGTCCTGCTGTTAAGTCTGCCACAGTTTATGGCGTATGCCTTTCCCGCCTCAGTGCTACTGGCTGCCTTATTAACCTATAGTCGTCTCTCCGCTGACAGTGAGTTGGTTGCCCTGCGTAGCTGCGGGGTGAGTATTTATCGATTGGTGCTACCAGCGATCGTCCTGAGTTTTGTTGTGACCGGCATCGCCTTTACGTTTAATGAGTATGTAGTACCCGCTGCGAACTATCAAGCCAAAGTTAGTCTAGATAAAGCTCTAAATAAAGAAAAGCCATCTTTCCAAGAACGCAATATTTTTTATCCAGAATATACGAAAGTTAAGCTACCCAATGGCGACAGAGAACAAGTGTTAAAACGCCTGTTCTATGCAGAAAAATTTGACGGTCAGAAGATGGAGGGATTGACAATTTTAGATTGGTCTCAGGAGGGTCTCAATCAAATTGTTACTTCGCAATCTGCTGCTTGGAATCCAGGACAAAACACCTGGGATTTTTTCAAAGGCACGATTTATTTAATCTCTCCCGATGCTTCCTACCGCAATATTTTGAAGTTTGAACACCAACAGTTGCAGCTGCCTCGTACCGCCTTGGATTTGGCAAATTCTGGGCGCGACTACGGCGAAATGAATCTTGCACAAGCCAGAGAACGGCTGAAATTAGAACGCCTCAGTGGTAATCAACAAAAAATTCGCAAGCTTCTGATCCGCATTCACCAAAAAATAGCTTTACCGTTTGCTTGTGTCGTTTTTGGTATTGTGGGTGCCGCTTTAGCCAATAGACCGACTCGCACCAGTAAAGCGACGGGTTTTGGGATTAGCGTGATCGTCATTTTTGCTTACTATTTGTTAATGTCCGTTGGTGATGCTCTGGGACTAAGTAACTTCCTCTCTCCCGTAATTGCTGCTTGGTTACCGAATCTGTTTGGATTGGGAGCAGGGGCGTGGTTCCTGCTTCGAGCTGCCCGCTAAACTTTAAGGTAGTGTCATCGTCAGTCGTGTAGGGACGGTTCTCGCTCAAGATATTGAGCGATAGCGAAGCATAACGCACTGTGCAAATTACTGTTTTTCTCTCCCTAATTCATTGGGGAGAGAAAAAGTTGCACATGGCCTAAGCATATCTATAAACCCACCCGTTCTTGGTAGAGGCATATCTGTTCCCTGCCCCTCAGTGAGTGTTTTTCGGTTTCTAGTAATTAATGCTCGTTGAGCGATCGCAACCTTTCTAACTTCCTAAATTTAAACTTTAGTAAACTAAAAGCTTGGCTAAAATTTTACAAAAATGAAAGAAATCTTTTAACAAACTGTATATTAAGACAGTTCCTGTTCAAGGCAATAGCGTATAAAATCGACTTACAATCCCTTGTGCAAGTCGAGCTGCACTACAGCTTATGTCATCCTCCAAACAAGTCCCTGCCTCCATCCGCTATCTCAAAGCACGGTTACGGACATTCGCACGCCCTGCGTTTTGGGGATCGGCGATCGCACTGGTGATGATGGTGATAGGGGTATGGGAGTACTGGGTACACCCAGAATGGCTTAACAGCCTTTTAGATGGAGAAACGGAGAGTGGGCAAGTTGATTCCGCAGAGAATCCCTCGGATGACCCAAACCTTTCTCAAGAAAGCAGTGTGATTGGCGCTGATATCGATAACTTGCCCGCGCTCATGCAGGAATTTAATCGCGGCACTAATCAAGGCGCTGGCAAGAAGGGAAAGGAAAAAGCTCAAGATCCCACCCCGCAAGAAGGTTTATTTGAGCAACTGACTCGCAACCCGGCGACTGCTTCTAATACAGAATCGACCGCGCAGCCTCAAGCGATCGCAGGAATCCCCAAAGCTCCGCAAAACTCGAACAATCCTTTCCTGACATCAGCACAAGATTTATTAAATACTGGATTAAATGTTGGCCCCCAGCCCAATACAGGGGCATTTTTGGGATTGACACTTACGAACCAACAGGCGGTAAATCCTACTACAACAGCAACCTCCACTCCGAATCTGGGCTTTGGCGTGCCCAACCTAACTAACCAGAACCAAAACGTCCTGCCAGTCAACTCCCTGCAACAAGCGTTAAATCAAAATTCGCCAAACCAAGCAGTAAACGCATCGCCATCAGGAAATACGTCTCAACAAACGCTTCCCAATTCCACATCCACTGGGCAAATGGCACCACCGCCAGCAAGTGCCCTAGCGAACACTACAGGCTATAGCACTCCCTTACCCACGACTAGCAACGCTACTCAGGGTTCTTCCACCCCGAATTCTTACACCTATTTAACCCAACCCCAGGCGGTTCCTCCCGTTGTAGCACCTGCTGTCCCCGTAACACCACAGATAGTACCGCCAGTGGCACCGATAACGACCAGTAATTATGGGCAGTACCCATCGGGAGCGAACACTCAAAGAAGCGGGTTCAACAGCAACTCTGGTTTTGGCTCCAATCTTGGTAATTCCGGATCGCAACCGGGTCAGTTGAACCAGCCTAACTTTACAGCTCCTCGTCGCGTTCCAGGACGCTACATTGGTGGGGGTCAGATTAATACTTTCTCAAATCCATAGCTATTAGCAATTAGCTGTGGGTTGCTCGCTAATTGCTAATCGCTATTTACTAATTACTTTGGAAGTATTTGATGATGGCGGAGGCAAATTCCGAGCATTTCAGAGGCTCCACCGGCGGTTCCATGAGTCGAGCCAAATCATAGGTGACTTCGCCGTTAGAGATCGCCTGACCGAGGCCATGCTTAATCAAGTCAGATGCCTCCTGCCAGCCCATAAATTCCAACATCATCACGCCTGACAAAATGACCGACCCGGGGTTTACCCGATCGAGTCCAGCGTGCTTCGGTGCGGTGCCGTGAGTCGCTTCAAAGATGGCGCATCGATCCCCAATATTGGCTCCTGGCCCCATCCCCAGGCCACCGACAATCGCTGCCGCTGCATCTGACAAATAATCACCATTCAGGTTCATCGTAGCGAGGATGGAATATTCATCCGGTCGAGTCTGAATCTGTTGGAAAATGCTGTCAGCAATTCGATCGTTCACCATCACCTTGTCTTTCCACTGACCGTTGCCGTGGGTTTCCCAGATGGCATTGAGAACATCTTCCACTTCACGAGTGATTTGGGCTTTTTTCTCTGCCGTCAAGGCGTCGTACCCAGGCTCAATCTGACGGGCGTTTTCTTCCAAGGTAATCTCTGGATTACGGGCTTTGTTGTCCAGAATCCATGATTCTCGTTCTGTAACGCACTCAGCGCGAAACTCAGCGATCGCTACTTCGTAACCCCAGTCGCGGAATGCCCCTTCGGTATACTTCATGATGTTGCCCTTATGCACCAGCGTCACCATCTGTTTCTGCTTGGGTAGCCGCAGGGCATTCTTGATCGCACGGCGCACTAGGCGCTGGGAACCCGTCTTACTAATTGGCTTGATGCCGATTCCAGAGTCTAGGGGGATTTGCTTTTTGCCGTGTTCTGGCGTGGCTGGAATTAGCTCATTATTGAGTATGTCAATCAACTTGTTAGCAATTTCGCTGCCTTGACGCCACTCAATTCCCAGGTAGATGTCTTCTGTATTTTCTCGATAGATGATGACATCAAGTTTCTCCGGGCTTTTGTGGGGAGAGGGGGTGCCTGGGTAATACTTGCAGGGGCGGACACAGGAGTAAAGGTCAAAAATCTGACGCAGTGCCACATTCAGCGACCGGATGCCGCCCCCAATCGGGGTTGTTAGCGGCCCTTTGATGGCAATACCGTATTCTTTAATTGCGTCTAGGGTATCTTGGGGCAAATATTGGTAGGTGCCGTACTTCTCACAGGCTTCATCCCCGGCGTAGATTTTGAACCAGCTGATTTGTCGCTTGCCACCATAAGCAGCTTGGACAGCGGCATCAAAGACCTTCTGGGCGGCGGGCCAGAGGTCGATGCCCGTGCCGTCTCCGCGAATGAAAGGAACGATCGGGTTGTCTGGAACAACGGGTTCGCCATCTTTGAAGATGATACGTTCGCCCATGTCAGGAGGAGTGATTTTTTCGTACATATTGCACTTTTGTTGGATCTAGTCTAGCCAGACAATATTTTGACAGGAAGACTACCAAATCGGCTGATTCGCAAAAGTTTCGGTTAAGCTTTTTTGCAGTTTAGGCAGTTTGATTGCCATGATGTTCGCAAATCATCCAAGCTGAGGCAGGGCTGCTAGGAGCCTGTTACCTCATTTTGGATTTTGGATGGTGGAGACGAGATTAATCGCGTTTCTACGAAGGGGACGTTGTCAGAAGTTTAAACCAGGCACCAAGGAGCGCAAAAAAGGATTACAGACCTAATAGTAGTCTCTAGAAGTGTGACTGGGATGAAGGAATTAGCGCTTCAAATCAAAACTTTGGCATCTATTTAGCCAAGAGGCTCTACGAGAATGGGTCGAACGGCTAATTTTTTGAATAATCTTAAGCGCATTCTGTCATCAGCCTTTATGCTGATCCTTTAGGCTGATAATAAAGTAGACTGAGGGCGATCGCTGGTTTTTAGTCCATCAATCTCACAAATACTGGCTGAGAAATTCTTGACGCTGCCAGATAATGTGAAGCTGATATAAAAAAGAGATATGCTGCACAAGCCGCCTCTGCCCTTTTCACAAAAACCTCAACTTACATCAAAGCGGGATGAATTCAGTTTGCAGACCTAGGGCGTGTCATCAATTAGGTAAAGTGGAATAAAAACTGGTGAAGAAAGATAAACGACAGGAAAAAGATGATGCGCCGATATGCACTACGAGATGACCAGTGGGAGAGAA
>NZ_JACJOQ010000700.1:0-4785 GCF_014695635.1 Coleofasciculus sp. FACHB-712
CGTTCGGTCTTCACCGATGTTCTCCGATCGAGGAGAATTTATCGGTCATGTTGGAATTTTAGAAGACATTAGTGAAAGCCTGCGGCACGCTACGCTACGCCAGCAAGCAGAGGAACAGCTAACACAGCAGCGCAGCCAGCAGAAAGCCATCCTCGATAACATTCCCCATTTAGCTTGGTTAAAAGACAAAGAAAGCAGATTCATTGCCGTCAACGAGGCATTTGGCAACGCCTGCGGACTCAAACCAGAAGACTTAATTGGGAAGACAGATTTAGATATTTGGCATCCAGATTTAGCCCAGAGATATCGAGAGGACGATCGAGAGGTGATGAAAATCGGCAAGCGCAAGCGTGTCGAAGAACCCGCGGTCTACCAAGAAGAAAAGATGCTATGGACAGAAACAATTAAAACCCCAATTTTTAATAACACCGGGGAGGTAATCGGAACAACCGGGATTGCAGTCGATATCACCGAGCGCAAGCAGTCAGAGGAAGCACTCCACCGCCGCGAACAAGAGTTTAAAGCACTGGCTGACAATTCCCCTGATATCATTTCCCGATTTGGCAAACAATTGCAACATTTATATGTCAATTCCGCTGTAGAACGAGCAATCGGAATATCCCCACAAATCTTTATCGGCAAAACTCATCCAGAGTTAGGAATCCAACCAGAAATTTATATTCCTTTTCAACAAATTCTTCAAGATGTGTTTACAACAGGTCAGCCACACGTTTTTGAAAGCAAGTCCTCAGTCAGCGGAAAATGCTATCAAGCTCGTATCGTCCCAGAATTTGCTTTAGATGGGTCAGTGGAGTCTGTGTTAAGTGTCGCTCGTGACATTACTGAGCAAAAGCAGACAGAGGAAGCGCTCCGGGATGCACTTCAGAGACTAAACTTTCATTTTGAAAACTCACCCCTAGCGGTCATAGAGTGGGATTGTAATTTTCGGGTGTCGCGTTGGTCGTCGGAAGCAGAAAAAATCTTCGGGTGGAAAGCGGAGGAAGTCATTGGCAAACATCCCGCTGAGTGGCAGTTTGTCTTTTCTGAAGACGTGCCAACTGTCGATAGCGTTATTCAGCGGCTAATCGATAGCAGCGAACAGCGTAATGTTTCTCGCAACCGCAATTACACTAAGAATGGTTCGGTTGTTTATTGCGAATGGTACAACTCGGCATTATTAGATAAATCGGGCAATTTAGTATCAGTGCTGTCTCTAACTCTGGATGTAACTAAGCGCAAACAGATGGAGGAAGCGTTGCGGGAAAGCGAAACCCGCTTCCGGATTATGGCTGACAACGTGCCTGCCTTGATTTGGATGTCAGACCTTAATTACAAGGGAACATTTTTCAACAAAGCTTGGTTAGATTTTACAGGACGCAATCTTGAACAAGAACTGGGCAACGGTTGGTTAGAAAGTGTACATCCTGATGATTTACGATGTTGCTTGGACACCTATAAATCAGCCTTCAATACTCGCCAACCAGTGCGAGTGGAATACCGCCTCAAGCGTGCTGATGGGAATTATCGCTGGGTTTTAGATACGGGGATTCCGCGCTTCACACCTGATGGCAGCTTTGCGGGTTACATCGGCTCGTGCATAGATATTACGGAGCGCAAACAGGCAGAAGAAGAGATTTTGAATGCTTTGGCAAAAGAGAAAGAACTGAGCGAACTGAAATCTCGCTTTGTCTCTATGACTTCTCACGAGTTCCGCACGCCTTTAAGCATTATTCTGTCTTCTTCCGAATTACTAGAATATTATGGCGATCGCTGGACTCAAGAGGAAAGATTAGAACAACTTCATCTCATTCAATCCTCTGTTAACCACATGACCCATCTGTTAAATGATGTGCTGACATTAGGGAGAGCCGACGCAGCAAGATTAAACTTTAATCCGGTATCCCTTGACCTAATTGAATTTTGTCGGACAATTATTGCCGAAATACAACTTACCGCGAGCCGTGGGCATAAGATTATCTTTACCAGTCGATACCAATTTCTGAGTGTTGGTATGGATAGAATGTTGCTGCGACAAATTTTAAATAATTTGCTCTCGAACGCTATTAATTATTCACCAAATAACAGCAATATTTATTTTGAAGTTACTTCCCAAGACGGAGAGGCTATTTTGGAAATACAAGATGAAGGAATCGGGATTCCTCTAGCAGATCGATCCCGATTGTTTGAACCGTTTCACCGGGGCACAAATGTTAGTAACATCAATGGTACGGGATTAGGACTGGCAATTGTTAAAAGGTGTGTAGACTTACATCAGGGTAGGATAATAGTAGCTAGTAAAATTGGGCTTGGCACGACATTTAAAGTCGTTCTTCCTTTAAATAACAGATTGACGAGTCAGACCTGTGAAAAAGATTCTGGTGATTGAAGATGAGCCAGCAGTTAGAAGCAACCTTCTCAAACTCCTCAAGGCTGAGGAGTTTGATGCCATTGGTGCGGAAAACGGTTTGGTGGGAGTGCAGTTAGCGAGGGAACACGAACCCGATTTAATTATTTGTGATATCATGATGCCCGATTTTGATGGTTACAGCGTGCTAACTCAATTGCGCCAAGACCAGATAACGGCAATGATTCCGTTCATTTTTCTCACCGCTAAAACGGAGAGAGAAGACTTGCGCCAAGGGATGCAACTGGGAGCTGATGATTATCTGACGAAGCCGTTTACCAGAGCAGAATTGCTAGGCGCGATCGCTACTCGGCTAAAAAAACAAGAAGCTGTGACACTCCTGCAAAGGAAAATCCAAGAACTCCAGCAGCTCAGTATTCAGAAAGATGATTTGCTCGCTAGAGCCTCTCACGATTTGCGAACCCCTCTAGCCAACATGAAGCTGATTATTCAAATGTTGGAAATCATTTCTAATGAAGAACAACAGCAACAATATAGAGCGCTATTAGAAGCTGAATGTATTCGGGAAATAGAACTAGTTAACAATATCTTAGATTTGCATCGTTTAGAATCGGAAAAAAAATTAATATCTCCAGAAACTTTAATTCTAAAATACTGGCTTCCGACTTTAATTGAGCCATTTAAACCTGGAATAGCTCAGCGCCAGCAAATTTTAAATATTGATTGTTCTCCCGATCTTCCCCCACTGATTTCAGACCGGATTTGTCTGGAGCAAATATTAATAGAGTTGATTGGAAATGCTTGTAAATATACCCCCTCTTTTGGTGAAATATCCATTAGTGTTTATGTGAATTATTCAATAAATATTAATTTAAACTCAAATTCAAGAGTGAACTTTAAAATTACCAATCAAGCAGAAATTTTAAATACAGAGTTGCCTCGAGTTTTTGAAAAGTTTTACCGCATTCCTAATGGTGATATCTGGAAAGAGGGGGGAAGTGGATTAGGGCTATATTTAGTGCAAAATTTGGTCGAAAAAATAGGAGGAACCATTCAGGCTCAAAGCACACAAGGATGGACTACATTTACCGTGCAACTACCCATTCAGACAAGTGCTTAAGTAGAAAAATGTAATTAAATACCAATTGACATAGGTACTAGGATATCGGTGATTTCTCCTTTCCTGGCTCACCCTGGAAGGTTTGTCATTACCTTAAGCATAAGGACATATTGCACCATTCGCAGGAAGCTGAGAGTCTGCTTTGAAATTCAGTCCAAAGCTCATAGCTTAAGTTCATTGAAATGGACTTAAATTTCTACTTAGTCTTCTAAGAGAAAACTTGCTTCTGTTAGCAAAGGGTTGAAACTAGAGACAGGTAATGCGAGTAGTACAAAATGTAAGTTGAAACAGACTAATTTTATAAAAATTCAGTTTTTTAAACCATTCTCTGAGCAATTAGAAGGGAAATTTTATTCTCTGGCGGGATTGAAACAAAGCTCAAGTTTCAACACAAGTGGATAATGACACGACCTGGAAGGATAGGCAAATTAGAACTATTTGAGGCAAAAACTGCGATTCTGTGTAAGATGTAACAAAAATTCTACACAGCAATTTCTCTACTGCATAACAATAAGTAATAGTGGCTTCAGCCTGTTTTTTTCAGAAACAGCTACAGACAAGTTTATGTACGTCTATCGCACCTCCCAATTTAACCGAAAGACTCTGTGCTATGGTGTTCAGGCTCAAGTAGATAAATTATGCAACGAACTTGAGCCTTTGAGTATTGATGAGTCACAGGCACGTTTTGAGAGGGTTTATCCCTACTTAAAGCGGAGAGGGGAAAACAATTTACGCCTCATTGCCAGAATTCGACCCGTACAGGATGATCTGGTGCTGTGCCTACTAGACATTTTTCTCCGTGGCTCTAAAGAATACAAAAAGTTCCTGCGAACCCCAGAAGAGTACGGCAAAAAGAATCTCGACTGCCAATTAGATAAGGAAGCGCTAACTGGTTGGCTTCAACAACAGCAACCGTCAGCCAGCAACGTGTCTTCAAGACGCGAACCGCTTCCAGACGATTTGCTTCCCTGGCTAGAACCTCCAGGCTGGGAGATAGAAAAGGATAAAGACTCTTGGGCAATCCTCTACGAAAGTGATGAGTGGATTGCCAAGTTCAAGAGTCCAGAAATCGGAGAAGACTGGGAAATTTACTATCAAATTATCTCTGGAATAGAAGAAAAATCGAGGAACGCTGAGAAAATTGCTGCATGGCCTGGTGTGTATTTGTGCGGTGAAAATAATTGCTATGTGCTATTTAGCCAACTTGAGACCGCCGATAAACCGCCTCGAAAAGTATTATTTCTCCTAGCATCTTTTGCTCATCGACCTTCTACAGAAGAAATAGCCCAAATAGGGGAGG
>NZ_JACJOQ010000701.1:0-4658 GCF_014695635.1 Coleofasciculus sp. FACHB-712
AGTACAAAGAAAATCGGTGACTCGTCCGCCAACCCCAACCGCAAGGTATCTACATCCCAGCGCGTCAGCAGCAAGCAGCCGTGAACCGTCTGAGAACCAGTAGGGTCATCATCAAGGACAATAATTTTTGGTTTGGTTGTCATGCTAAATCTCTAGCGACTCCTAGCGAGAAAGCGATCGCAGCTATACAGACTAAACCTGCCATCGTTTCCCCTTGAGTAGAGTTTAGGGCAGGTTTTCCATCTAATTGGTTGAGTCCGCGCAGGCGGACTTTGTTTGTGTAGCCGCGAATTCTATTCGCCGGGTCTATTGGTTTTAAGGTTGATTCTGTATTTTCTCATCTCTTCCTGTACGCTGACGCCAATCTGCAACCCCATAAGGCTTACCATGCTTGGTGTCGAGTAACAAATGATTTGTTGCTCCTAACACATTAGTCTCGTCAGTAGAAAAGATTCTGAAAGCTTTGAATACAAAGGTTTTGATCTAATTTCATGAGGTGAAAATGGCTCTACGTTGCAACAAATTGTCTTGGCTTTAGCTCTTTAAATCTAGCCACAACGAGGGTACTTTGGTTCTGTCAACACTCAAAGGCAAGAATTTGCTAAAACGACAAATAATTTGTTACTCGACAACAAACCAGCCATGTAATACCATAATTCCTGGAGCAAAATTAGTCGTAAGAGTTAAATTCAGGAATGTTCTTGTGGCTTGATTTATGTGCCTATGGGAAAATTCACGTTTTGGCTTCATCTCTATGACATCAAACTTTCCAAAAGACTCCAGAGACGAAGACGATATTGAAAAAGAGTTTGAAGCCCTAACGGATGAGGATATTCAAGCAAAACTTGACTCTCTTGTTAGTACACTTATTTTGGTTGAGAAGAGTGCTTCTTCAGAGCTAGTTGATGCATTTCTTAACTCATATAAGGAGTTACTGAAGGAAGGCAGTTACTACTCTCCACAAGTTGCTTTCCCTACTATTTTTGATTTGCTTGTAACAGCAGAATATGCGAAGCGTATGTTAGCTGATGCAGGTTGGACATACTGCCGGGGTAACGAATATCCAGAAGGTTCAGCCCTATATTTCCCTTTTCTGAAAGCCTGCCCACGTTGCAGCGTTCATCAAGGTAAAAGACAACCAGTCAAAAGTAACAAACCAGGATCAGATTCTATAGGTGCGATTGCGGGCAACGCTACCCTATTACTTCTCTGTAAAATTTTAGAGTACACTCGCCCAACTGCACAGATTAGAAAATCAACAGACCGCCGAGGTGATGTTGATTTAGTAATTTCAGATGATGATATTTTTATTCTTGCAGAAATTAAATCTTCACCTCTAGTTGTTTATCCGCTCGAAATCTTACTGACTAGTCCAATGACAGAGGTTAAGAACGGCATTACTCAACAGTTAAGAGATCATTCACCTGCTACTTCACGTGTTGAAAGAGAAGATATTAGCTTATATATTGCACATAAAAATAAAAGAATTCGGCTAGGAACACGTTCTGAAGACAACTGGGCTTACTCGGAGTTGATTAATTATGTCAGTGATAAACGTAATGTTGCCTTCCTAATTGAAGCTTGGAGTGAGCTTCAAGATGTTTATAGGGCAAAAGGACGGGATTCTAATGGAAGAATAGACAATCGAAAGTGGATTACATATGGATGTGGCGGTGGAGTTGATGATTCAAAAAATGCGCCTGGTATTGATCGCACGGATGACATCAAAAAGGGAACCTACCAGGTTTTAAAGCTAGGAGCTTATTACAAAGAAAAAGCACCAGAGAAGAACATTTCTACGATTCTTGTTGCAAATTTCTTTGCTTACCATACAAACACTCGCTATCTTGAAGAAATCCAAGATGTGCTTTGGACTAAGCCAAAGTATGAAATTCATCTCAAAGATACACCTTATGAAACAGAGATGCGAGGCTTTAGAAAAGATGCTGTTTTTAATCTCTATGATGCAATTATATGCTTCAC
Source organism: Coleofasciculus sp. FACHB-712 (assembly GCF_014695635.1). Lineage (NCBI taxonomy): Bacteria > Bacillati > Cyanobacteriota > Cyanophyceae > Coleofasciculales > Coleofasciculaceae > Coleofasciculus > Coleofasciculus sp. FACHB-712. The sequence goes on from NZ_JACJOQ010000701.1 coordinate 1,984, forward strand.
AGAGGCTATTTTCTACAACGAAAAAATTGAAGAAATTTTTAGCTATAAAAAATTCCTGGAAGCGTTCTTGAGATGAATCAGTTAACTAAGTATTATTTCAAACTAAAGCAAAATATTGAACTAGAGGGAGATGTTCTGCTTGCCCGTTTAGAGATTGAAGCTTTGATATCAAACAAAATAGAGGTACTTATTGATCTAGATGAGTTAGCTTTGCAAGAACCTCTCTTAGCTCAACTAGAGGGTATCTCTAACCTCCATTCGCTTAGTCGTGTCAATGGTGCTAAAGGATTTGTAGCTTACGCTCCGATTATAAAAATATCCGAGCTTATTAAGCGATTAAGTTTTGTTCAACGTTTCTACTGTCTAACAGATAATATCTCTAGCGCAAAATCTCACTTGGCTCAGCTTCCAAAGAGTTGCGGAAAAGTGATTAGGCAACATGAGAAGGAAGGTTTTATCATTATTGAAGCTGTGCCACACTTTACAATATTTGAGCTTTCTGAAGCTGCATTAAAAAAGGCTAATAATCCGGAACAAGTAAAAAAAAATTTAGATTTGTTAATTGATGAATTGCTTGGCGGTTCAAGTGTAATAACCTCATATAAAATTGCAAGTGATGCGCTTAAAATCAAAAATTCATCTTCTCTTCTTTCACATGATATTCATTACTACAAAGCCAAGTTTTTTCCAAGAATGGTACGTGCCTTACTTAATATAGGGAGTAATACTGTTGATAGCAAAAATCCGAAAGTCATCGATAATTTTGTGGGAAGTGGAACAGCATTGCTTGAGTCAGCGACACTAGGTTTTGAGAGCGTAGGAACAGATATAGATCCACTGTCTGTTCTTATCTCAAATACAAAAATTAAAGCTTTATATTATCCTAGTGACCTTCTATATGAGGAAGCCAAGCGTATTACAAAGACTATTGAAATAAAGCCTCAACAGCAAAAAACATTCTTGAGCGAGAAAGAATTATTTCCAGAATGGCTGCTTAAAAATCGTAAGATGACAGCAGTTGTAGCAAAAGAAATTGCTACGGAAATAAATCATTTGAGAGCATGTTTAGAAACAGCCGCACCCCAATTCCAGGAGCTTTTACAAGTGCTTGTATCTGATGCTATTGCACGAAAAGTAAAAATGCGGATTCTTGGGACGGGAAGCGGTAGATTTTCGTTGAGTTTTGCTAAAACTCCTCTAAGTAGAACATTCACTAAGTCGCTACAGAGTTATGTGAAGGTCGCAGCCGTTGGTGAATGGTTACGGGAAACCCTTGGAATAGATTTTGCTCCAGCTAAGGCAGTAATAGGGGATGCTAGATTTTTGCCTGAAGATTTAGGAACATTCGATTTACTTATTACATCTCCTCCATACTTGCCAGCATCTAGTGGCCGAGAAAGCTACGCAAAAGCTAGAGCAATATCTTTAAGGTCTCTCAAGATAGCAGAACTCGAAATGGTTGATGATTTGATAGATAACGCTGTCGGTGGGATGAGCGAACAGAAAATAGATTTAACACAACTTAGTAATCAAGAAAGGGAAGTCGTTGATTGGCTTGCAGCCGATGCTTTACGCTATGTGAAGGCACAACCTACAGCCAAATATTTCCTGGATATGAGACAGGCTTTTAAAGAAATGTTTAGTGTACTTAACAGCGGAGCGTTTGCTGCAATAGTAAGTGGGAAACAGAATACCTTCTATGAGTTTTCAACGCGCAAGGTACTTTATACTGTTCCCACGGCTGAACTGTTAGCTGAAGAGGCAATGCATGTGGGTTTTTCTGTTGAACAACTTCTGGACATTCAATTAAAAAAGGCAAATAGGAACGCAAGACCACGGTCACTTGATGACTATTACGAGACTGTGATTATTCTTCGTAAACCATAGGGATGATTGCGTTAGATTACCAGATAGGGTCGAACAAATTATTTGTTGCTTTTAACACATTAATGTCGCCAGTAAAAAAGATTTTGAAAGTTTTGTCTATAGAGGTTTTGGCTCAGTTTCAGCGTGGTAAAAATGCTCTATGCTTTAAAAAATTGTCTTGGCTTTAGCACTTTAAATCTAGACACAACGAGGGCACTTTTTGCTCTGTCAACACTCAAAATAAATAATTTTTTAAAACAACAAATTATTTATTGAGATATTTTTAATTTTTCAATTAATTAAAGAAAGTAGCAATTCTCCATATAATGACCAATCTTTTCCCATTGATAAAAACTAATTTTTAAGTTCATCAAGTAAGTTGCTATCTTTTTTTTAGCCATTCTATTTCTCCTAGATATACAATTTAAGTAACTTGCTAATGTATTTATATCAAACCCCCACCCAGTAAACTAGGTAGGGGTATTAAATCTAGCTTAATGCACTAACTCAGTGGCGCGTTTTGTCAACGCTTCGGCAGTTAATCCATTAAACGCCATCAATTCACCCGCACTCGCTGTCGTTTCGCCACGCTTCCAGGCGAAGGTATCGCGCTTGCAGTTACTCCGCAGCATGATGGGTTCCAGCATCCCAGACGCGCCACCCGTGACGCCAACTAAGGCATCACCATTAAATAGTTTGGCAAAGCCAGCATCGTCCAAGAAGTCGCCATCGGATTCGGAACAGGTATCCCAGGAGACATCATGGGGACGATACAAGCGGCGGGGATTAACAATCGAGACAATCCGCGC
>NZ_JACJOQ010000702.1:0-4158 GCF_014695635.1 Coleofasciculus sp. FACHB-712
GTGCCCGTAGTAGCGATCGCCATGCCGGGGACTGTCTACGAAAAAGTCCTCTCGAATGCCCAGGAAGCGAAGGCGCGGGATTCCCGCTTGATTGGCGTGACGCCGATGAATGACCCAGAAGCAGCGGAAACGTTTGATGATTTATTGCCCGTTCCTGCTGTGGAAGAGTTGCTTTCTCCCATCCTCACAGTAATTCCGTTGCAACTGTTGGCTTATCACATTGCGGCGCTTCGCGGCTTAGATGTAGATCAGCCTCGGAATTTGGCGAAATCGGTAACAGTTGAATAAGCTGTTATAACGTTTCTTAGTCTTGGGTACAACAATAAAAAAGTCGTATAACAAATAAAAAAGTCATACGACTTTTTTGTTATTGTACACTTCAGTGCGATCGCCATATTTACGATCTACACTGCTGGCATTGCCGAATTCTTCAGAGCCGGAACTTGTGCGTAGATAACATCGAGTTTGCCAGACAGCCGTGCTGCTAGGTGTTCGATTAGGCTACAAATGTAGTATTAAGCGTACATTGAGGTAGGTTATTGTTTTTATGATATGCATCTAATGCCAGCTCGCGGTAAATCTTAGGAAATCTTCTCGATAACGCTTACTGAGTGCAGCGATCCGATGAAATCGACGAACAGAATTAAATACAAGTATGCATATAGAGCAGAAAATAAAGTTCTCTATATTGGAGACTTGCAAAAAACAGAGGACATTAAGAACGAAGTTTTCACCTGTATTTCTTGTGGAAATACGCTAATTCCTAAACTGGGAGAAATTAGACAAAAGCATTTTGCCCACAAGCATATTCAAAATTGCTCAGAAGAAACATATCTGCATAGATTAGCAAAACTAATTTTTGCCCAAGAATATCAATTATGTTTGAATAAAAATGAACCTTTTTATATTGAATTAAAGATAGACAGAAGATGTAACGCTTATGAGGAAAAGCTTGGGAAAATATGCCAACTAGATACTATAAATAAAACTTTTGATTTAACCAAGAGATATGTAAAACTAGATTTAGAAACTAAAAATGATGCATTTATTCCTGATATCTTACTTAGTGATATATCATACAATAAAAACCTATTTATTGAAATAGCAGTTACTCATAAGATTACCGATAAAAAAGCGCAATCTAAATTTCAAATTATTGAAATCAGCATTGAAAGTGAAGAGGATATTCTCTTTATTAAGGAACATATTATCAGCCAGAACAATCCAAAAATTAAGCTGATAAATTTTGATATAAAACCAGAACAGGGGAATATCTGCAATGGTCAAAATTGCTCTGAAAGGATGGGTTTCTTTAGGGTTTACAAAAATGGGAAAAGTATCCTGACTTGGGAATCCTTACCAAAAGCTTATTTTATACTTAAAAATCATAAGAATATAATTTTATACTATAAAATTATTAGCTCTAAGGAAGTCTATTTATCAAGTTATGAGTACAAGAAAAATTTAGTTGACGCTTATAATGCAAAAGTTGCTATTAAAAACTGTTCTTTATGCCGATATCACGGAGAGAGTTGGTCTTATTCTAATGAAGAAGAACCTATATTTTGCAAGTTTTTGAAGATTAATTGTAATTCAAACCATGCTTCAGAGTGCCAGTATTTCCGACCCGACCCTAAGTGCTTTCCGATGGAAGTTTTTGAAGATTAATTGTAATTCAAACCATGCTTCAGAGTGCCAATATTTCTAACCCGATCCTGAGTATTTTCCGGAAATACTAAATTTTAATTAAAATTTTACTGTCTTTACTTATAAATGCAATCTGGGCAAAATCTTTGTTTTGTACCTAAACTGATTAATGGGTGAACTGTTGCCTGATAAGCTAATAAGCTTTGGCTGATGTTGTAAGACTCTAATATCTTTCTGAGTAATTGACCTGCTTTTCCCATGATTAAATTATTACAGATCTGATATCTTTTAAGTTAACATTGGTGCTAACAAATCTTGCTTAGCCTTGTTATCATATAGCAGTGCTTTTTGGCTGTAACCGCTAACGCGGTTCCTAAAAAGAACTTTCAAATCAAATAAGACTGCATATACTCGGATCAATTACCAATTTCATTGAATTATGAATAGTTACACCCAGCAGTTAATTGAATTTTATAATTCTAGAACTGCCTATGATTTCGAGGAAGGGACGCGCCATCCACTTGAAGCTAATCTCCTACTTGAATCTGTCCCAATTCAGAAGGGACAGAAAATCCTTGATGTTGCTACAGGGACGGGTTTAGTGGCGATTCCTGCTGCTCAGAAAGTAGGTTCGGAAGGCTATGTCATCGGCATAGATATGTCTCCGGGAATGCTCCATCAAGCCAGGCTTAAAGTTGAAGCAGCTTGCTTACAAAACATCGAGTTGATTAAGGCAGATGCAGAATCAATCAACTTTAATGATGGTTGCTTTGATGCTATCTTTTGCTGTGAGGCAATTGTACTTTTTACTGATATTCCTGCTATTTTGCAAAAGTGGTATCGTTTCCTGAAAACTGGAGGGTTTGTTGCATTTACGTGTCCTCCCGAAACAGCTTATCTGGGAGATGTTTACAGGAATATCTGCGCTAGAGTATTGGGCATATCGCTGCCACACATCCTCGAAACACTCGGTACTCCAGAAAAGTGCCGCACTTTGCTACAACAGGCAGGTTTTACAGATATCGAAATCAAAATTGAGCCGTCAGGACGGTATCGCCATCTAAGAGATGACGAATTATCCTGGAAGGGGATTAATTTAAGTTTTAAAGGCAATCCGCTGCTGGCAAAACTATCACCGGAACAATTAGAGCAGTTCCAAGTTGAGTACAGAGCAGAAATTGATAAACTAACAACCGATCGAGGAGTCTGGGAAGACACCACAAAATTCTTTGTTCGTGGTAAAAAATGAGTTGCTGAGTGATTGAAGGAAGACCAGGAAATACCCTAACGCATGACTGCGGCGCTACTACCTTTGTGCAACTGCTGACTCACCTCAAGTGCTTCCTGTCTTGCCCATTGGTCGGCGGCAATGATGTCATCGAGAGTAGGAGTTGAGCGGTTGTGGGAAGTAAAGCGATCGCAAACTGACTCGATGCAACGAGGAATATCCAAAAATTGAATTTTTTCTTCTAAAAATAGCGCCACTGCCTGTTCGTTCGCCGCATTCAAGACCGCAGGCATTGAACCGCCCGCACGACCCGCAGCATAAGCCAATTGCATACAAGGATACTTCTCGTGGTCGGGTTCCTTGAAAGTGAGATTCCCAGCTTTCACCAAATCTAGCGGTTCCCAGTCGGTATAAATTCGCTCAGGCCAGGATAACGCATAGAGTAGCGGCAAACGCATATCAGGCCAACCCAACTGAGCTAAGACTGACGTATCTTGCAACTCAATCAGGGAGTGAATAATGCTTTGGGGATGGATGACAATCTCGATGCCATCGTAATCCATGCCAAAGAGGAAGTGCGCTTCAATCACTTCCAGCCCCTTATTCATCAACGTAGCGGAGTCGATGGTTATTTTGCGACCCATCGACCAATTGGGATGCTTCAGGGCGTCTGCAACCGTGACTGAGCCTAATTTCTCGACAGGCAAATCGCGGAAGGAACCGCCCGACGCCGTGAGCAGAATTCGTCGCAAGCCGCCTTTGGGGACGCCTTGGAGACACTGAAAAATTGCAGAATGCTCAGAGTCCGCTGGCAACAGCTTCACGCCGTGTTTCTCTACCAGCGGCAGCACCACGGGGCCACCAGCAATCAGAGTTTCCTTATTCGCTAAAGCAATATCTTTCCCGGCTTCAATCGCGGCAATGGTCGGTAATAACCCCGCACAGCCGACAATTCCGGTGACGACCGTTTCCGCATTGCCGTAACGGGCGACTTCAATCACCCCAGTTTCCCCACTTAACAAGATTGGTTGGGGGTCGAGGTCTGCGATCGCTTCTTTCAGTTCAGACAATTTGTCTTCTTGACAGATAGCGGCAATTTCCGGTCGGAACTGCCGAATCTGTGCGGCAAGCATTGGCACGTTGCGTCCTGCTGCCAACCCCACGATTCTGAACTTTTCCGGGTTTTGAGCCACAATATCTAGCGTCTGAGTCCCGATAGAGCCAGTGGAGCCAAGGAGAGTAATCGCTTTCACAATCATTTAAGGATTCAGGGGCAATTCCAC
>NZ_JACJOQ010000703.1:0-2753 GCF_014695635.1 Coleofasciculus sp. FACHB-712
GCAAACGGAGCTAACCCCCCCACAAAACCTGCCAGGTTGTTGAGCGTCATGACGGTTCCGCTCTGCCCCGGCATCGCTGTGTACAATTGCCCCTGGAGAATAGAGTACCATCCCGAATTAAGGAGACCCAGAAAACCAAGAATGACCAGCTTGAGATTGATATTGGGTGCAACCAAAAAAGCTGGATAAAGACACAAAACAAGGATGGCGCTAACCTTCAAATAAGCGAGTCCTTGCACTCGTTCGAGTAAGGGAATCAGGAGAAAATCTCCTAGTAAACCAAACCCTAACCAGACTGTGAGAGCGAAACTCGCCTGCGTGTTGTTTACACCCACGACATCAACGAAATATAGTGCCAAAAAGCCACTCAAAATATCCAGCATTAAATCGGAAAATTGCAACAACGTTAACCAACGCAACACGTTACCTCGTTTTAAGCTTTGGATGGCATAACGGATGCCATCTTTGAAGCTGTGCGTGGGTTGATCAATATCAGAGGATGCCGTTGGAGTTGCGATTGGATACTGCCACAACATTCCTACAAGTAATACCGTCAGTAGCGCCAATATTAAAAATACACTCCGCCAACTTTGATGGAATGCGATCGCACCCGCTAAAGCCAAAGGCCCAAGGACATTGCCAACAGAACCCGCCAATGCCCAGCGTGCCATATTTTGCTCGTGGCGAGTCGGTTCCATGTCCATCAGCGTTGCCTGGGAAAGACTGACAAAGGCACCGGATGCTGGATAAAACAGCACAAAGGCTGCTAACAGCCAGGAAAAGTTATAGCTAAGGGAGATGAGGAGTAATGCGATCGCAAACCCAACGCCTCCCCCCAAAATCAATTGCCGTCGCTGACCGATATCTGCCCAAATTCCCAAAATTGGCTCTATCAAACTGCTGATCGTATTAGGTATCGTCAGCAACAGCCCCACTTGCACATAGGAAAGATGCAAGTCATTGCGAATCAACGGATAAGCAGCACCCCGCACTCCATCCACCAGCTCGTCTAATAGCTCAATGACCAGGAAGATAATCGTTAATAGAATCACGGTCCTGGTCGTTTTGTTTTTCCTATCCAATGACATCGTAAAATTCTCCCATCCTCAAAATTTGAACACCAGCGCAACATCTTCACGGCATTGGCGATCGGAGGGGGAATCCACGAACAGACTCTCCGCCTTAGTTGTAAGGCGAATCGTGCGTTGGATTGGGTTCTAGAAGCTTACCAGGGAGGAAAAATCATAGAAGCGAAGGGCAAAGAAAAGGACTTGCAAATATGTCTGTAGCCTATTGTAGGCATACCAGAAGAGATTGTCTTTTTTACGAGTTGAATAAGACTCAAAATTTGTAACAACACACATATACTGTCGAGGCGGTTGGAATGCTATATGGACAGAATCTATACAACATCCCAATTTGGAGAATTAGACAGGAGCTGTCGAATCACGAGTTAAGTGTACTACAAGACAAATATATGGTATGTCTTCATATCGAACACTAAATTGAGAGCATGACGACGTTCCTTACAGACTCGGCTGACATCGCCAGGATTCATTTCTCTTCAAAGCTGAATTTGAAGCAGCGTAGTGAATTGGGACAGTTTATGACTCCTGCTCCGGTTGCTCGTTTTATGGCGAGACAATTTAGCAGTTTATCCGGTCACGTCAACCTTCTAGATCCCGGAGCCGGAGTTGGGGCATTAACGGCTGCCTTTGTAGAGCGACTATTAGCAAATCCTAACAAGGTTGAGAGCTGCTTCATAACAGCATATGAAGTTGAATCAACTTTTATATCATCTTTGAGAGAATGCCTCATACAGTGTTGTGTAGCTTTAGAGAGCAGAGGTATTCAAGCGAATTACTGTTTACATGAAGAAAGCTTCATCAAGTCCTTTACTGAAATAAATTTGCCGCTTTTTAGTAATTCCTCTATTCGTTTTACTCACGCGATTCTGAATCCGCCTTATAAGAAAGTTAACAGGCAATCAATCGAAAATAAAATTCTTTCAAAATTTGGGATTGAAACTGTAAATCTATATAGTGCGTTTGTTTGGCTTACTGTATTACAGCTTGCTAAGGACGGAGAGATAGTTGCAATTACGCCTAGAAGTTTCTGTAATGGAGCTTATTATCGTCCTTTCCGTAAAGCTTTCCTTGAAAAAATTGAACTTAAAAAAGTTCATGTTTTTGAGAGCCGCTCGACCGCCTTTTGCGAAGATGGCGTATTGCAAGAAAATATTATATTTCATGCTTTAAAGTCCGGCGAAAAGTCTAATTATATAGAAATAAGTAGTAGCTCTGGAACCAATGCAATTGATTTTTTAGAATCAAGAGTTATTCCTTATAACCAAGTTGTTAAAACAAATGATTCAGAAAGCTTTATTCATCTCGTTACAAACCCTCTTGAAGATGCTTTAAAAGTGCAGATGGATAAATTTTCATCTACTTTGGATGAAATTGGGTTAGAAGTTTCAACAGGCCCAGTTGTTGATTTTCGTCTCAAATCAGCTTTGAAAAATTATTTAGATGAGCAAAGCGTTCCACTACTTTACCCAGAAGCTATGAAAGCAGGGAGAGTTTTATTTCCACCCTACAATCCTCGCAAGTCGATCGCAATTGAACAAAACCAAGAAACAGAAAAATGGTTAGTTCAATCGGGTTGGTACGTTTTAACAAAGCGTTTTTCTGCTAAGGAAGAAAAGCGTCGTATTGTTGCTGCTGTGTGCCCTCCCGTAGATGCGCCAGCACTAG
>NZ_JACJOQ010000704.1:0-2693 GCF_014695635.1 Coleofasciculus sp. FACHB-712
ACGATGAGATGACGTTGCGAGTAAGCGATCGCGTGGAAGTTTTGGCAGAAGATACACTGCACTTAGATGGGGACGAGGACTATATTTTTACTCAAGTGGCGGGGACTTATCAAGATAAATTTCTCGCAACCATTACCTCGGAAACTGGGGAATTTCAAACTTTGCCGCCGTTTGAATTTATTTTATAGCTTCTCGAAAATCATCAGAGGCAGGACAACTCCGACCTCCGCAAAATCCAAAATCCAAAATTAAATGATGGATAGAATAGTTTTTAAGCTTAGGGTTAAGCAAGTTGGCACTGTTTGCGACTTTGAGTTGTCTTGGGGGAAAGGAAAAATACTCTCTGTAGAGCTGAATTATCCCCTCTCGCTGACCAGGAGTTACGAACAGTGGCAAAGCGCCTATCTCAACTACTATAGGCGGCTGCGAGGGCACAAGGTCATCAGCGGTAAAGGCACTCTCCCAGTTGATCGACATCGCGAACTGGTGAATGCAGAGGTTCAGCTAGGGGAAGAATTTCAACACTGGTTGCTCACTCCTGAATTAGTTAGTATTCGCCGCGAGATTGTCAAGGCGGCTCATAAACCGGAACATCATACGGTTGAGGTGTTCCTGACTTGCACTCCTCTAGAACTGGCGCGATTACCGTGGGAAATTTGGGAAATTGGGACGGATTTGGGTGCTACTCAACAAATACGCATTGCTCGCACTCCCGCCAATATTCTGAATGAACCCGTTCGTCCGATTCGCCGTAAAGCTAGGGTTTTAGCGATTTTAGGGGATGACACTGGCTTGAATTTGGAAGCTGATCGAGAAGCACTGCGATCGCTTGATCGTGTTGCAGATATCCAGTTGATTGGTTGGAAACGGAACCAGGGGAAAGCTGAACTGAATATCCCTAAGAGTATAGAGGCTCGATTTTTTGATGCTGATGCACTCAAAATGGAGATCCTCAAAGCGATCGCATCGGAGCCAGGTTGGGATATCTTATTTTTTGCCGGACACAGTAATGAAACTGTCCTGACGGGTGGAGAATTAGGCATTGCACCACACACCTCAATCTCGATTTGGGAAATTGAAGAGTCACTGAAACAGGCGAAAAAACGGGGGCTTCAGTTTGCAATTTTCAACTCGTGTAGTGGTATGAATATTGCCGAATCCTTGATTAACTTGGGATTGAGCCAGGTAGCAGTAATGCGGGAACCGATTCACAATCAGGTAGCACAAGAATTTTTGGTGCAGTTTCTCGCCAGTTTGACTCAATACAAGGATGTTCATTCAGCTTTGCTGGAGGCAAGTTTATTTCTTAAACAACGGGAAAAGCATCTTTCCTACCCTTCTGCTTACCTGGTTCCCTCCCTATTTCGGCATCCAGAAGCCGAGCTGTTTTGCATTAAACCTTTTGGCTTTTTTGACACACTAAACCGCTGGTTGCCAACGAAAAAAGAAGCCTGTTGGCTAGGCGCTATCCTGTTTTTAAGTTTATTACCGCCCGTACAAAACTTATTATTAGAACCGCGCATTTTACTTCAAGCCTTCTATCGCAAAGTCACCTTCCAAGTGCCAGCCAAAGGAAGTTCACCTGTGCGACTTATCCAAATTGATGAGGAATCTCTAAAAGCTGATGCGGATAAAATTAAACAAATTTACCCTATCGATTATCGTTATGTAGCATTACTTTTGAATCGGGTTTCTGAATTAGAAGCTAAAACTATTGGCATCGATTATATCTTAGATGATAAGAAGCAACCGAATAACAGTTTAAAACTTAAGCAATTCGTACAGAATATTGTTAATAAAAATACTTGGTTGGTATTTGGTTCTGGAGAGGGAGAATCCACTCCTAGGTCAGGGGTAAGCAAGGATATTGCCAACCTCAATTGGAGTTTGGAAGGGGATATCATGTTCTTCCCTTGGTATGTTGAACTTTTGCCAGCAGAACCCAAAAGTTCACAGATGTATCCTTTTGCTTATCTCTTAGCTATAGCGTATGTGTTGAATCAAGAATTACCACTGAATTTACCGCAACCCAATTTGCAGGCTCGAACAAATTTTAATTCCTCAGCGATTAACTATTTAAATCAAATAAGCCAACCCAACCAGAAAATAGCTTTTTTACAAGAAATTCGCCTTCATTCACTTACCCGCTTTTCTCAAAATTTTATTCAAGCGTGGTTGCATCCAATTATTGACTTTTCTATTCCCCCCGAATCTGCCTACGAACGCATTTCTGCCTGTAAGTTACTAGGAGATTGCCTAGGAAAAGGAAAAGTACCAGACACCTTTAAGAATGAAGTGGTGTTGATTACTCCAGGTGGATATAAAGGAGCCGGGTTAGAAGGAGAAAATGAAGATAATTATGCGATTCCTTTAGCTGTCGGTTTCTGGCGCGGTTGGGAGGAGGAAAATTTTCCTGGCGGTGAAGCTCATGCTTATATGCTTCATCATTTATTAACGCGGCGATTGGTGATACCTATCCCCGATTTATGGATGATTTTACTTTCAGGATTGCTGGGGAAAGGCGTAACGCTGATGTTACAGGATAATCTTCATCAACGGCAACGCTGGGTAATAAAGTTAGGAACGGCTACAACCATTTATATCATCGCCTCCTTGCAAATCTATATATCGGCGGCGATGTTATTACCTTGGTTTTTACCAACAGTTTTGTTTTGGAATTATATTCGTTTAGC
>NZ_JACJOQ010000705.1:0-2314 GCF_014695635.1 Coleofasciculus sp. FACHB-712
CTGAAGGATTACCAGATATTTATCACGTCCATCATGGCAGTATTTCTACCTCCTTAAGGGAAGCGGCTGAGGATGCGATGCGCGATACCAAAGTTCCATCTGTTACTGCTGCAACTATCACGCTTGAATTAGGAATCGATCTCGGTCAATTAGAGCGAGTCATTCAATTAAACGCGCCTTTATCTGTATCCAGTTTCTTGCAGAGATTGGGACGTTCGGGAAGGCGAGGAAGTGCGGCAGATATGCGGTTTGTTTGCGCAGAGGAAGAACTATCAACAGAGGAATCGCTTCCTAATCAAATTCCTTGGCAACTGTTGCAAGCTATCGCGATTATCCAACTTTACTTAGAAGAACGCTGGATTGAGCCAATCAAGCCGGTTAAATATCCTTTTAGCCTTTTATATCACCAAACAATGAGTATTTTAGCAGCGCTGGAGGAACTCTCTCCCGCAGCTTTAGCTCAGCAAGTTTTAGCCTTACCACCCTTTGCAGCTATATCTAAAGATGATTTTAGGCAATTGCTCCGAAACTTGATAGGAATTGACCACATTCAGCAGACTGAGGGAGACAAATTAATTATCGGATTAGCTGGGGAGAAAATTGTAAAAAATTTTCATTTTTACGCCGTTTTTTCCGACACGGTTGAGTATGCTGTTAGGGATGAATCGATGGAAATTGGCAGTATCCTGATGCCTCCTCCTGTTGGCAATTGCTTTGCCTTGGCAGGGAGAACGTGGGAAGTTTTGGATAGCGATGTTAAAACAAAAACGGTTTTTGTCAAACAAGCACAAGGTCAAGCTAAAATTTCTTGGCATGGTGGCAGTAGCAATATTCATACAAAAGTTCCTGAACGGATGCGAAGAGTTTTGCTTGAAGATTCTCAGTATAGCTACTTACAAAGTAATGCTAAAAAACGTCTGAATGAAGCTCGTCAATTAGCTTGCTTTTGGGAATTTGAAAGAAATAACATCGTTTCATTAGGAAGCAAAACTTGCTGCATATTTCCTTGGATGGGTACTGTCGCTTACCGCACCTTGGAAAGGTTTCTAAATTTCTTTGGTAGAGAGTCTCTGGATATCAAGAAGATTGGGGGTCAAGCTCCATACTTTATGACCGTTAAACTTGGAAAGGATGGGGTTGAAGAGCTTGGCTCGGAAATCCTAGCGTTTGGCAATAAAAGGATTACGGCGTTAGATTTAGTTGCTGTTGAAGAACCTTTAAAAATGCAAAAGTATGATGAGTTTATTCCTAGCAAGCTGCTTCGTAAAGCTTTTGCTTTCGATTGTCTAGATGTTGGAGAGCTGAAGAAAATTATTAGTGGTTGGTAGATGAGAGAATAGAAAGGCTAGAAGAAGCGTAAAACAAAGTTTAAGGCGAAGCGGTCGCATCTATCTATAAATGTCATTTACTTATACCCGAACGATTCGTTTTCAGGATACCGACGCCGCCGGTGTTGTCTACTTTGCTAATGTCTTGGCAATGTGTCACGAAGCTTATGAAGAATCCCTAGCGGCTTTGGATATCAATCTCAAGTTATTTTTCAGCAACCCGAATGTTGCGATTCCTATTGTTCATGCCAGCGTTGATTTTTTCAGTCCGATGTATTGTGGTGACAAAGTAGTTATTCAGTTAATTCCTCAACATCTTTCATCTGAAAAATTTGAAGTTAATTACCAATTTATTGCAGAGAATCGGGTAGTCGCACAAGCAATTACTCGGCACGTTTGCATCGATGCAGCTACTAGAAGTAGAAAAGAAATTCCAACGGAGATGATTCGATGGCTTCAGCAATTGAAGGAAGAAGAGGAATAAACCGCATTAGCGTTCGCGTAGCGGCGCGGATGTGCGAGAGGGATGCGCGAGTAGACGCAAAGGATGCGAAGAGAGAGTTTATAGAGTGCGTTACACTTCGTTATACTGCCACTCAAATACCCTAGTATAAGCAATTCTTTGTAGCTGTTCGCGGTTCACTTTTCCCTGAGTGTTTCTTGGTAATGTTTCTACTGGCACCCAATATTTAGGGCGTTTAAATTTGCTCAATTTATCTTCAATTTCTATTTGTAGAGTATAAGTAGAAATGTCTGATTTACTGGGAACATAAACGGCTGTTACAATTTGTCCCCAGTGAGAGTCGGGTAAACCAATTACACAGACATCAGCAACTAAACCTGTAGCTTGAATTGCAGCTTCTACTTCAGAGGGGAAGACGTTTTCGCCACCTGTGATAATTTTGTTACTGCTACGACCGATAATATTTAAATTACCCTGTTCGTCAATAAAGCCTAAATCATCTACTTGGAAATGTTGTTGATTA
>NZ_JACJOQ010000706.1:0-2307 GCF_014695635.1 Coleofasciculus sp. FACHB-712
CTCACTTGATGATGTCTACTTTCTTTATAAATTCTTTTGAGAATCCTTTGAGTTTCTCGGCTTAAATCTCTAATAAATCTCATAAGTCTCTTGTTTTCTTGACTTTTGTTTTAGCTTATTCTACTTTTTATTATGTGTAATTTATTTTACATAAGCACTTAAATCATAGGCCAAACGCCCATGAGCCAGAAGATAGCCACAAGAATTGCATTCACATCTGCCAACTGGAATGTTAATAACTTCCAAACCAGCGAAAACGTCTCTGGTTGAGCAAGTGGATCTAACCATACGGTATAGACAAGAAATGTAATCCATATCAAGAACAAGGCAATTTTTCTGCCCATAATCTTGACCCATAACTTTATACATCAATTATTTAACTTTAAAAGTCCGATAACAGCACTTACCTCCGTCTTAAGTCACACCAACTTGCATTCAAAAGAAAGCCACAGCCTCTCCTTTCTTTCCTCCGCGTCCTCTGCGACCTCCGCGGTTTGTTCTTTCCTAAAAACCTCGAAAATTGTTCACACTCGTGTAGTGTTCGCAACAGACTCTGGTGCCGGTTCAGCACCAGAGTCTGGTAAAGGTGGACGAATACAGAGATAGGCAAGGGGTCCCAGTAGAGGAACCAGCGATACTGCCCAAAAAACTGGGGGAATATTGAACCCTCGACGCACCATATCATCGCCGAGAACGCTCGGAAACAACAGACAGAACAGGCAAAAAGCCAAACTCATGCCATTGACAAAGCGATCGCTTTGGAATTGTTGAATAAACCCTGCCCAATCACCCGCAAGCAAGCCAAATGCTAGCAAGAAAAGCGTGCTGAAATTGAGGATAATACCCGTCCAGCGAGAATCAAAAACTTTCAGCAAGGTATCCTTTTGCCCGGAAAACTCTTGATTCGGTTCCCTCAATGCTAAATAAGGTATTAGGCTAATCACTCCCGTTCCCGCTGAACCCAAAGCAAAAGGCCAGAAACGAATCTTTTGCATCCTCCCATCGACGAACAAAAGACAGCTATAGATGAGTATCCAGATGCCAATCAGGGAAAATATAGAAAGGATAATTGGGTTGACCTGGGTCCACTGACCCGTCAATATATTTTTAATGAGCCTCAGTGTGTCTGGCGTAATTGGCGGTGCCAGCAGCAAAACATAGGAGATAAATCCAGCCCATAATAGCCAAAGTGCTATTTTTCTAATCATATTTCTATCAAATTTTAATTTCTAGATTGTGCGGGTTGCCGTTGGGTGGGGAAAGCTTCGGCATTAGTTTCTGGTAAGGGAGGACGCAGGCAAAGATAAGCTAAAGCCCCAAACAAAGGAATCAGCACTACTATCCAAAAAAGTGTAGAATTCTTGATTCCCCGACGCGCCATATCATCTCCCAGAAGTGCGGGAAATATTAACCACAGCAGGCAGAAATCCAAACTCATGACATGAACGAAGCGATTTGTCTGGAACTGGTGAATATAATCTGCCCAATTACCGCCCAACAAGCCATATACAACCAAACTCCCAGCGCCGAATGTTAGCAAAAAACCAAGCCACCGGGAATCGAGTATTTTTAGAAATAAATTCTTTTCTCCGTGAAATTCCTGGTTGGGTTCTCGCAGTGCTAAATAAGGCAACAAAGCAAATGCTCCGACTCCAAAAGAGAACGCCGAAAAAGGCCAAGCTGCTACCTTTTGCTGTTTGCCATCAATGAGCATCAGACAGGCGTAAATCATCGGTACGATGCCCAGAAGATTGAATAGCGTGACGACTAGGGGGTTAATCCCTGTCCATTGACCTGTGGAGAGGTTTTTGATGAGTTCAAATGTGCCTGGTTGTTCAGGAGGTGCTAACAGAAAGGCATAGGTAATAAATGCTGCCCAAAGCAACCAAAAGCCAATTTTTCTAGCCATATCAGTGAGGAATGAAAAGCAAAAATTAGAGCTAATCGCAATTAGCCATGTTTATCGTTCCTGGTTCGTGGTGGGCTACCCAATCGCTAATCGCGAATCGCGATTAGCGATTTTCTAAATTAAGCAGGTTGCGTAAGAGCATCCGAGAGATAATCGGCGGCGGCTTCAACGAGTGCGATCGCATTTTCGTACACCATCCGCGTTGGCCCCAAAACACCTACACTTCCCACAGGTACTGAACCCTGCTGATAAGTTGCAGAAATCAGCGTACAGGTACGCATCGGCTCTAAAGGATTTTCCGAACCAATCCGCACCGTCACTCGCGAACCAGAGGTGACATCTGAAATAGCCGTGACATCTGGTCTAGGCCATTCAAAGATTAAAGGCCACAACTGGTC
>NZ_JACJOQ010000707.1:0-2158 GCF_014695635.1 Coleofasciculus sp. FACHB-712
AGCATCAAAAAAAGCTGGATCGTACTACTACTTAACATCAACATTTCCATGAAAAATAATCCCAAGCTGAAAACACCATTTAGAGGGTCAGCAACATTCAGAGTAGAGAGCGAGCGCCATACAATATATCGACCCGTTAACCCCAGCAAAATCCCCACTACAAAAAACCGAGACCAAGCATCGGTTTTTGGAGAGATTTTCATTACTATCAAAACAATTACTAGCAGAGCAACCGTAGGAACTAGTAAGTATTCACTCTTCATGGGCGCTTGCAGCCACATGGGTGGATTCTCTTGTAAAGTATTAAGTTCGGCAAATATCTGACTAATTTTCCCTTCACCCGCAAACCACGCAGTAGCGATCGCAGCAGCTAAGAAAACAGTCCCCACCATGATCAGCGTTGCCATCCGAAGGCGGAATATTCGTTTTAGGACTTGACGCTTTGAGATTTTATTTTTAAGGTATGAAGTCGTCATTGTTGTATTTCCCTAGTTCAAATTGGCTTGGTAATCAGTTGATTTTTATTTTAATTTAAATTAATATTAATATACTAACTTTTACTCCAGTACTTAATTAAAAATATATTATTAGAAAATACGTAATATTGTTTATTTCTACAGCAACTACAAATTTTATCTATGGTCTAAAGTTTTACGTGATTACTGATAGTTAATAAAACTACTCAAGCCCTGGATAAGCTTAGTAATCATTGAAGCTAAAAGGTAATACAATAGAAGCCAATTTTAATCAGACAAATGTTCAGACTGCACCATCGACAGACTCATCTGCTACATCGGTAGCACAGACGCCTACACAATCTGGGACTTTTCAGGGAGCAGAACATCATACCCAAAGAACTGTGCGCTTAGTGATAGAAAATGGAAAACGCTATCTGGAGTTAGATCGAGCTTTCAAAACTGACTATGGCCCGGATTTATTCGTCATTCTGTATCGTTCTGAAAAACCGCCCACAAATGGCATTAAAGAGAAAGATTATGCAAGCATCGGTCGCTTGCAAAAAATAAGTGGTACTCAACGCTATGCTATTCCTGCTAGCGTCAATCCAGCAGAGTTTGGGGTGGCGATTTGGTGTCGCCTATTCAACGCTACCTTTGGCTTTGCCCCTTTCAGTAGCTAGAAAATCAACGCATACTGAGGTTGTTATGGAAATTGCAGATTTGGCGGCTTTAATTCATCCCGCGATCGCAATTGCAGTCGTCTTCCCTCTGATTGGCATTGTCGTCAACCGCGCTTGGCAGACTCGCCAACGCCGCTTGCAAAATTTAGAAGGCAAAAGTAAAATTCCGCCAGTGGTTGGGCAAGAACACGTCCAATTAGGCAAATGGCTCTCCGGTGCTATTGTCGGAGTTAGCCTCATCGGGCTTGCTTACCCGATTTTTGAGCATATTTTGAGCAAGCAAATCTGGAGCCAGACACCTTTTCAAGTTGTCTTTATCGTCCTAATGTTTGCGGCTACCATTGCCTCTTTAATGTTGCTCTACAAAGCCAAACAGCGGCTTTGGCGCGGCGTTTTTGCAACCTTAACCGGCGCAGGTTTAATTATTCTCGGCTTCCAAGAAGGCGTCTATCGTCGGGACAACGAGTGGTTGGTGTCTCACTACTACATCGGCATCGCAGCAGCAATGTTAATGATATTTTCGTTAGCAATTATTGAAGATATCTACAAAGATCGGTTGAATCGTTGGCGCAACATTCACATCATTTTGAGCTGCATTGCACTCTTGCTGTTTGTAGGACAAGGCATAACTGGTACGCGAGATTTACTAGAGATTCCTTTAAGGTGGCAGAAACCTTATGTGGATCGGCTTTACATCCAGCAGTGCAACAGTCAGCCTTGCACCATCCAAGTAACACCCGTAAAAAATTAAGTGACTCAAGTTTTAATCTTGCTACAAAATTAGCGCGATCGCTCCCATCAAACTGCTTGAATGTTGGTCGATGCTCTTTCTTCCTAGTCAAATGGAACGAAGGATTTTTATTGGATGCTTTTGTCGTGTGATTTTTATGAAAACTAAGCGCTGAAAAGCTTGTATAAAAACTCCTTAGATTTTTTGGCTTCAATTTTAAAAGGAATTATGCATAAAAGACAACCAAATACAAACATCCCAAGGGGCATCAAACCAGCTATGCCCATTCG
>NZ_JACJOQ010000708.1:0-2320 GCF_014695635.1 Coleofasciculus sp. FACHB-712
CTTTGGGATTTTCACGCTTGATTGCGCTTATGAATTACTTTCACGGTGCAGTTCCTATCCCCCTACAAATGCAAGATTTCCTATTTTCTGCTGCCTAGAGTGACAGAAGAGCGTTAAGGTGAATGGCACTGACTTAAGCCAAAATTCCGTAGGCTGGTTTTCGTTCCTTAATCCAGTAACTCTTATAGGGCGTTAGCTTTCACTATCGTTCAACCTAACCTACAGATAAAGTCTGTCTCCCACTCACGACAATCTTTTGTCTTGATAAGCAACTTCAATGATTCTCTTAAGCATTACATCGGCTGCTCCATAAACATCATTTACTCCTTGATATTTTTCTGCTGGTTGCAATCCTTTAATTCGAGCTTTTTCTAAAAAATACTTGTATTGTCCTGAAG
This sequence comes from Coleofasciculus sp. FACHB-712, assembly GCF_014695635.1. Classification (NCBI taxonomy): domain Bacteria; kingdom Bacillati; phylum Cyanobacteriota; class Cyanophyceae; order Coleofasciculales; family Coleofasciculaceae; genus Coleofasciculus; species Coleofasciculus sp. FACHB-712. Next base: position 399 of record NZ_JACJOQ010000708.1, read on the forward strand.
TAAATAAATATATTTCATCCTCGAATACTTTAAATGTTTTCTTTTGTTTCGGTTCAAAATATATTAATGAAAGAGCTAACCATTTTTTTGCGTCAACTATAGCTTCCTCTATAGCATCCATGTTGCTTTCAATACCTGAAAGAGTTAGAAGTGTTGCCAAGCTTTGAATAGCTCCGCCATATATATTTCTGAGTTCGCTTTTAAGCCAAATTTCATTCTCTCGTTTGGTTTGATAATAATTAGAAATGAGAGAAGTGAGTGAAGTAGCAATCACAGTAGAAATAGCAGTAATAGAAGTAACAAATACCCCAAGAAGTACAGGATTATTTAGTTGCATCATTTTTTCAAACCTTTTTTGGCGAAGTAATAAGCACTATTTCAAGTACATCGTACACCTTAAACTTCTCAGCGATACTCCGAGTGCTTCCTCTACATTCTCCCAAATACTAAACACTGAAATATGGCATTACCCTTCACCTGCGGCATCAAAACCAGAACCGGGCGTTTCTAGTGAATTTTAGCGTGCAATAACTTATCAAATAAATCCTAATAGAAAAAGCTGATACACCCTGTTATTCTAACAGCCAGTCAAATACATCTTCTACGGTTAGCTGTAGTTCACTAGCAAATGAAGGAACGGGAAGTTGCTGTTCTGGCTGGTCAAAAACCTCTGGTTGTTGCTTTGATTGGTAAACGAAAATCGTCTGCTCATTTGGGTCGATTAGTCAACTTATTTGCGTTTCATGGTTAAGACTATGCAGGATTTTTTTCGTGAATTTTGTAGCGCTTTTGTCGGGAGATAAGATTTCAATTATCCAATCAGGAGCCGCTTGAAATATATTTGCTACACCACCATTTTCTTTACGGGGAATTCTCTCCCACGTAAATACTGCTACATCTGGCACAATTGACCGTCCACCAAACGTACACCGCAGTTCTGGAAATGCTCGTGCAAGTTTTTGGGGCTTAACAACAGCATTAACAGCAATAATTAGTTCACCTTGGAGGGTACTATGTTCTCCCTGCGGCATTGGCTTTTGAATAATCTGACTATCAACGTACTCGCTGGCGGGTTCAGTTTCTGGTAGAGCCAAAAACTCTTCTAAAGTAAGAGGTTTAGCGGGTGTTTGTACCATTTGAGGTTACTCCCATTTATGCTGAATGCAAATATAGCTACGCAGGGTGAGCCTTACCTACCAAAACCATTGAGACTGATCGTTACCTATCCTCAACTTACCCGCCGTAACCAGCCAAATACATGCTCAACTGTCAATTCTAATGGGATATCTTGGGGGACAGGCAAGCGATCGCTATCTCTCAGCAATGCCATCCGAGTATCTGACCACAGCACAATAATCACTCGTTCTGTCGGATCGATCAGCCACCCTAAGTGAGTTCCTTCTTGCAGGCAGGTTTGAATTTTAGCAATCAATTTAGTGGTGCTTTGGTCAGGCGAGAGGATTTCAATCATCCAATCAGGCGCACCTTCAACAGCAATATTCTCAGAAGGGACTCGATCTTGGTGGATAACTGTAATATCAGGAACGACAGAATTGCCACTCAGGGTACAGCGTAGCTCAGGAAAAGCTTCATAGGGTGAGTCCGCTTGGTCAATTGCAGCCGTCAGGCGTTTCTGCAAAATGCTGTGGAAAGCTGTGGGCATAGGTTTTTGGTTTGCTTGTCCGTCCACTAACTCCCAAGCTGGCGACTCCTCAATATTGGGCAGTTTCAGGAAGTCTTGCAGTGCGAGGCGTTGCGTAGTGGTAGCCATCAAGATTCGTAAAATCGCTTGTTACTTAGCAGTTAAAGCTAGGGCGTGTCATCAATTAAGCCAAATGACAGAAGCAGCCAGATAAATTGCACCCAAAAAATTGGTAGCGCGTTTATCGTAGCGCGTCGCAATCGCTCGATACTGCTTGAGT
>NZ_JACJOQ010000709.1:0-4458 GCF_014695635.1 Coleofasciculus sp. FACHB-712
GCTGACAAATTTATCTTTGGTGAACCAGAGCCTGAATCAGTAGATGAAAAACTGTCTTCTTCCCCACCCGTTCCAGAACCTGGAGGGCTGCTGGAAAAATTACAAAAAGAGGAGTCACCCAAAGAGCGACCCATTAGAGTTAGTCTAGATCTCTCGCCAGAAATGCACCGCCGTCTTACCAATCTTGCCAATCGCACTGGCAGAAAGAAATCTGAAGTGCTGCGAATTCTACTGGCTGAGGCTTTGGCAGAAGTTGAAGGGGGAGATTGAGTTGTGCTAATTGGAGCGGGGAAGATGCGTTGTTAAAGTACTGGGGTTAGCGATCGCTTACAGATGGCAGTCTACCTCTCTTGTGTCAAACTGGGGCGAAAGCTTGATTTTTCGTGGGCTGTAAAGCCTTGCTGCATATACTTCACCACACCTCTTATGTCAGATAAATCTGCACCAGAAATTGAACTGCTACGCGCGGCGTATGCTGCCTTCAACGCGCGAGATATTGATGCAGCCCTCGCCCTCATGGCTCCCGACGTGGCTTGGCCGAAAGCGTTCAAAGGCGGTTTTGTTCGTGGGACTGAAGAAGTCCGTGCTTACTGGACGGAGCAGTGGAGCTTCATCAATCCACACGTCGAGCCGGTTGCCTTTTACCCGGAGGATGCTGGGCAGGTTTTGGTGGAGGTGCATCAGGTCGTGCGCGATCTTGCCGGAGCTGTGCTTGCCGATGAACACGTTGGTCATCGTTATACCATTGAGCATGGCTTGATACAAAAGATGGAAATCTGTCTACCTCCATTGTCGGGTCACTGAGCCTAACAAGGCGCTATAACGAAAGGCAGGGTAGTTTCTGGCGCAAAGAAGTCTAGGGCCCCTGATGCTGTCTCTTTGTAAACTGCCACGACTTCAAAACCGGATAGTTGTGCGTAACTAACCAAGTCTCTTTCTTGGCGATCGCAACTTTGCTCATCTGTCGAAACGCGACAATAAATTGCGACCCGATATGGCTTTAGCTGTCCCATTTAAACCTATAAAAAATCAGCGACTAGGATACTCAATCCAGCGTTGGAAAAGTGCCTAATTAATTGTCCCACTTGGGGAAGTCTTTAACTAAGACAACCTATTCAGCTAAGAGGGTGTTTTGGTTAAATTAATGTACAGTGCCAAATTAAATGACATCGAGACAAAATTGTGTCACTGGTGCAAAGTTGCTCTACTGCAAGATTGCAGAAAAAGTTGGCGCGCGATCTATTGCCAGCTCCTTGGGGAATTGAAGAAGTATAAGCGGCTGAAATCACCTTAAACCTTGAATCAGACATAATTCATCAGAGGTAAGGTGGACTCTTCATAGAGCAGAAAGCGAAATCCTGTTTGTAACGAATAATGACGGATTAAACAAATTCCCCAAAGAAGGATTGATTGAGGACGAAATACAATCAGGTGCTTGAGAGATAACTCTTAAGTAGCAGTAATCTCCCCGCAGAAAATTCACGGGTGCGATCGCGGCCTTCTCACCGAAAGGGGTTCCAATGGGACTCGGTTTAATTTCATTGGTAACTGGCACCACATTTAAAGCAGTCATCATCAATGGCATGACTGGAGTTTTGCAGTATGGGCAGAATCCCTTTCCAATCAGTTCTATTCGCTAGCCTTTCTGTTCTCTAAAATTCTAAATTAGGAGTTGTAATGAAAAAAATATCACTTCGATTACTTATTGCTTGTGTCATTGCTTTTCCCCCTTGTTTCATTGGTTATTTATTGCTTCTTTCATATGCTGTTTCAGAGCTACTCCGTTCGGATAGTGCTTTCTTAACTTATTCTGGCTTTTATCTTCAATATCCCAGCCTGATTGCACAAGTATCTAACCTTCAGTGTGTAACCAATGGTCAAAAATATGCAGACGAGCATTCTTACTACTGTCGTTTTAATGTGTACTCATCAAATATTGAACGGTTTATTAAGGAGCGGAAATTACTGGCTCAGGAGTTTGAAGCTTGTGAAAACATAGATATATTTACGGGATTAGGGCAGTATTCTCCAAAACCTACATGGGGGCCGGGCCGTCAGACCTTGAGGGTGAAGGAAAATGCTACGAAAACGAAAGGGAGTCCAATGATCGATTTTTGCTGATACACTCTCCGGAAAATCAACTTGTTTATATGCAGGATGCTGATTAGTCAAGCTAATTTTGTCTTTGTTATAGACAAAAGGGTTAATCCTCAAAGCCAAACTGGTGGACGTTCTAGCAAATTAAACTCTCGCGTTTCAAAGTCGATTACCTTCCAAGCCAGAACCCTCGATATATGAATTTCTCTCTGAATGGAAGGGAGTAAGAAAATTACAGTATCCCTATGACTAGAGCTATGGACTAATCTTACTCAATTTTAAACTTAGGTAAAATTTTTATTTTAAAATAGAGGGAACTTATGAAACTTATAAATAAACTTATTTGCTATATTGCTATATTTGTATTACTAAGCGGTTGGCTTTTTTTTACAAGCTATTATCTAGAACGACCTTTTCCCTTTTATCCTTTAATTGATACAAAACTACCCCCAGGTTTTTCTCAAGCCAAATTTGAAAGTATTCAAAGCGGAATGACTAAGGCTGAAGTTTTAAAAATTTTACCGGCTCCTGTGCCTAGAATAAGAGATGAGGAAGAATGGAGTTTAGGTGATAACGATTGGTATTATGGTCAAGATGGTGCATGTTTTTTTGGAGTTTTGCTTGGTATGAATTTAGAATATATTTTAATGACGAAGGTAAGGTGAGTGGAAGACACTATGAAGTACATATGAATTGAAGAGCAGTTTAGTTTCGCTGAACTTCTGTTGTAGCTAGTTTATATAAAATACTAGCTAAAATACATTAATCACTTAAAACCAGGCAAAAAGGTGCGGCCTTTTGTTTGATTGTAGCGTAAAGATATAGCAGCCGGACTTAACCTAGGTGACTGCCCAAACTATCGAACTAACTCAAGTCAATCCTCTTTTTTCCTTTTCTTTAGCCAGTCATTTAGCAAAGCTTCTATCAAGCTACTTAAATTTAATTCACCTTGGCGTTGCCTCTTTTCCTTCTTCTCTTTCAGCAGTTCAGTTTGGACTTCTAGTAGTAGATCGTATGGAATTAGTGCAGATATTTGGGTAAAGTCAGGGTTACTACGTCGCCCTCTTGGTCGTCCAACTTTCCGGGGTTCAACCACTTCCGGTGGTGGTTCTAGTGGAGCTGGTTGTATTGGAATTTCTTCTTCTGGTTGCTCATCCTTGTTACGAGCTTGGTTAAGCAAGGATTTAAACATATTTTCGTCTTTCCCTTTTTTCGGAGTCACTTCAGTACCTCCTTACCCATTGCTACATATCCTTTCCAACCATCTACAGCTCGTGGGTCGGGATAATCTTTAACTGTGACACCGAGTAGGGGCGATCGCTCAAAGGCAACTAATCTTTTGATTTCTGCTTTGAATACTGGCAGCTTTAAATCTTCTAAAGATTGTCGAGCATCCTTAGCGGCAGCGGAGCGTGCTGGAATCTGGGTCAGTAAGATTTTGAATTTAGCTTCCAGTGGCTGCAAAACTTCAACTGTCTGTGCTAAGGCATCTAAATCTAATCCGCGTGGAGTTGTCGGCAGTACGAGTAGGTCGCATCCATCGGCTAAATCTTCAAAGTCTTCTGGAGAGGGTCGAGCTGCTGTGTCGATAACAATGTGAGTATAGTCTTTAATATATTTTGGGGCTGCTGATTCCGAGACGGCTTTGAAAGGCAATTTATCAGGTCGTGCCCAGGTCAGTGCTGACCGATTTTTATCTGCATCAATAAGCAAGGTAGGCGCTTTGGTTTGAAGGTAAGCTGCCAGATGGATAGCCGTAGTGGTTTTTGAGCAACCACCCTTTAAAGATGCGATCGCAATAATCATGGTGTTTTCAGAAGTGCTTCTACAAGCCTACCTGAAAGGATGTTTCACTGAAATAACAGTATTATGCGTATGCAAAACTACATAATTTCAACTATTGAATAACCTTCGAGTCTGTCAGAATGAGGGGATTGAACTCCGCCTAATTGGACTCTTTTCGGTGGAGTTGCCCGACTTTGGCTTTACTCCGGGTTTGGGTCGAGGTCGCCACAGTGGCTTGAGGGTATTAACTATCTGGTTAAATAAACGTTTTTATTGAACCCCAAAGCGATGTTTGAAGTGTTTTTGTGAGAGAGTTTGCGCTATTGTGTAATCCATCATCAGGACATTTTTCAATTGCTATGTCCTGATTTTTCTACTTTTTACAGCTTTAGCAACCAAAAAGCAACCTAATCTGCAAGAGGTCTATTTCTTATTCAATAGTCGATTTATTACATTGTGTTGCTACAGCAGATTGCAAGTTCATGAAGTACAGTAGCAGCAGTTTGTGAACCAGTTGCGTAGGTGTTTTGGATTGACTAAATCAAGTGCAGTAGCAAGCAAAGTATCAACCATTTT
>NZ_JACJOQ010000071.1:0-13257 GCF_014695635.1 Coleofasciculus sp. FACHB-712
GTGCCACGCTTGTTGTCTCCCTAGTCTTGCTTTTAGTGCTATAAACTTGTCCTGAGGATCGGGTTGAGTTAACCTTGGCGTTGCTTGTGTTTTGGGTTAGAACAAATCACCATGACTCGACCGCGCCGCCGAATGACGCGGCATTTTTCGCAAATTTTTCGGACTGATGCTCGAACTTTCATGCCTATTTTGGCTACATTGCAAGCTCTACATTATATCACTTTTTAAGTGTATTTAAAAGTTCATCTAATTGATGAAGTTTTTCATAGCACAAGCTTTTAAAAACGAGCGAGTCGCTTTTTTTGGCAACTACTTTTTGTTGCGTAGCCGGTAAGTTATTCTGCCTTTGGTTAGGTCGTATGGGGTGAGTTCCACTTTGACGCGATCGCCCGGTAGAATCTTGATGTAATTCCGGCGGATTTTCCCGGAAATATGGGCTAATACATTAAACCCATTGTCTAAATCAACGCGAAACATTGCATTAGGCAGGGATTCTGTTACCGTGCCTTCCATTTCAATTAAATCTTGTTTAGCCAAGTTATCCTTTTCCTCAATTCTTCAGCTTGCCTACTGTCATTCACAGCTCATTCCCCTGACTGACAGTCAAGGTCTTATTAACATATTTTATCAAAAATTTACTTCATCAGGTTGGGGGTCAGTCCCAGCCGCCAGTCGGAAAGTAGATTGGCAACGAACTGACCCCTGACATTGGGAGATCGCACCCGCTCCTGTCAAGAATGAACAACTTGTTTGAGTGCGGAAGTAACTTCCTCTAGAGAGCGATCGCCATCAATTGAAACCAACTGTTGGCGCTGCTTGTAGAAATCAATTAGCGGAGCCGTTTGGTTGCGATAAACTTCCAAACGATGACGAATGACTTCTTCTGTATCATCCGTTCGTCCTTGCTTGCGACCTCGTTCCAGCATCCGATCTACCAAAACTTCGTCCGCAACTTCCAGATTGAGAACGTAATCGGAGACTTGGTCTAATTTTTGCAACAATTCATCCAGAAAAGTTGCCTGAGAGACGTTACGGGGGAAACCATCTAAAATCCAACCAGGTTGGGCATCTGTTTGGGTCAAGCGATCGCGCACCAAATCCAATATCAAAGCATCGGGAACCAACTCACCTCGATCCATATAGGACTTCGCCTTCAAACCGAGTTCAGTTCCAGCCGCCTTGGCATTTCTCAAGATATCACCCGTGGAAACATGAGGAATTTCCAGCTCTTGAGCGAGGATATGTGCCTGAGTTCCCTTCCCTGCTCCTGGCGGCCCCAAAAAAATCAATCGCGTCACTACTGCTTCACCATTCCTTCATAGCGCTGGGAAATGACATAGGTTTGGATTTGCTTTGCTGTATCAATTGCCACGCCCACCAAAATCAGCAAAGAAGTAGCTCCCAGCCCTTGAAAAGTTGTAATGCCGGTGGCTCTTTCTACAATTGTGGGCACAATTGCCACTAATCCCAAAAAGATAGCGCCTAAGAAAGTTAGCCGATTCAAAACTCCTTCCACGTAATCGCTAGTAGCCCGACCTGGACGGATGCCAGGTATGCTGGCTCCCATCTTTTTCAAGTTCTGTGATAAATCCACAGGATTTACAATCAAAGATGCGTAAAAGTAGCTGAAAAACAGAATCAAGATCAGATAAACGACCTCATAAACTCCGGGCGTCTGACTATTGGGATTTAGAGCATTCGCAACTTGATTGAGAACTTGATGTATTTGACTCAAGACCGGATTATTGCCCGTATTTTGAGTCATCTGAGCTAGGAAACCTGGGAAAATTAGAACGGAAGAGGCAAAAATGATCGGCATAACTCCACCCTGGTTCAGCCGCAAAGGCAGGTAGCTCGTCCTTTCCCGGTAGAGTCGTTTACCTACCTGTCGGCGTGCCGAAATAATCGGAATCCGCCTGGTTCCCTCCTGCACAAACACAATTCCCAAGATCATGACTAGGAAAACTAGCAGCAGAATGATCACGGGTCCTACATTGCGATTGTCAACCTGGGCATAATTAATAGTTTGCCCAAGGGATTTAGGTAGAACTGCAACAATATTGATGAAAATCAACAAAGAAGCGCCGTTACCAACCCCCCGCTCGGTAATCAGCTCTGACACCCACATAACAAACATTGAACCAGCGGTTAGAGCGAGTGCAGTCTCCGCGATAAACAGGGGTCCCCGAACGTTTGTTGCATAGCGTTCAAGCCATACCGCAATGAAGCTAGTTTGAATCAAAGCCCCTCCCAGCGCTACATAGCGAGTAATCTGAGAGATTTTTCGCCTTCCAGCTTCTCCTTCATCCTTCTGCAATTTTTCCAAAGAAGGAATGGCAGCTGTTAGTAATTGGATAATGATGGAGGCATTGATATAGGGCAAAATCCCTAGAGCAAAAATCCCCAAGGCGGTAATTCCGCCCCCAGAGAAGATGTCCAGAAATCCAATTAATTGGTTATTTTGAATATCTTGAGCAAACCTAGCCCGGTCAATTCCCGGTACTGGCAAAAAGATGCCAATGCGAACTAAAATCAGCAAGCCGATGGTGAGAAGCAGCCGACCTCTAAGACCGGCTGCTTGAGCCATCTGTGCAAAGGTTTCCTGAGCAGTTGGGCTTTTGTCTCGACTAACGACCATGTAAGGAATACCTCAACGATGAGCAAGAGACGCTGGCATGCAATATGTTTAACCCTTATGGGCACGGGCAGCAACAACTTCACAACTGCCACCAGCGGCTTCAATCTTGCTGCGAGCCGAGCTAGTGAAAGCTGCTGCTTTTACGTTCAGAGCCACATTCAGTTCACCGTCACCGAGGATTTTCAGAGAACCATGATTTGCGGTGAGAATGCCAGACTCCATCAATGAGTCTAGAGTCACTTCCGTGTTAGCAGGGAGTGATGCCAGCTTACTTACGTTGATCGTAGTGTATTGCTTACGATTAATGACCGTAAAGTGCTTTAACTTAGGCAGGCGACGGTACAGTGGCATTTGTCCGCCTTCAAATCCGGGTCGTGTGCCCCGCCCCGATCTAGATTTTTGACCGCGCATCCCAAAGCCACCACTGGCACCTTGACCAGCTGCTATACCTCGTCCAATGCGTCGGCGGCGCTTCTTTGAGCCTTTTTTAGGAACTGCATCTTCTAATCTCATTCGCTTGACCTTGAGGATTGACGACTTATTTTTTGGGGAAGCTATTAGCTGTTAGTGTTTTGTTGTTTGTCCAAGATATTAAAGTTGCCTTTAAACTGAGAGTCACTAATAGCTAATCGCTGATGGCTAAATTTAGGCGTAGAGATTTTCGATAGGAATCCCGCGTTCTTCAGCCACTTCAGAAAATGTACGCAAGGTGGAAAGAGCATTCACGGCAGCTCTAGCATTGTTCAAGGGGTTATTAGAACCCAGCTGTTTTGCCAAGATGTTACGCACACCTGCTAACTCCAGCACAGTACGTACAGCACCACCGGCAATAACGCCCGTTCCTGGAGCTGCGGGTCGCATCATCACTTGGGCACCACCCCCGGCTCCGTTAATAGGATGGGGGATAGAATTTGCCTTGGTCAAGGGGATGTCAATTAAGTGTTTTTTGCCATCGGCAACGCCTTTACGAACAGCTCCAATTACATCACTTGCTTTGCCAACGCCGACGCCAACTTGACCGCGCTCATTGCCAATGACAACGATCGCGCGGAAGCTGAGTTTTTTACCGCCTTTGACGACCTTACTAACACGACGGATCTGGATCACCCGTTCTTGAAAGGTGATTTCTTTTTCCCGACGCGCAGAACTTTTCCGACGCTCTTTTGCCATAGTTTTATCCTGAACCTTGAGAGTGAAAGTAAAAACTAAAAATGTAAAAAGGCAAAAGAAAGAGAAATCAAAGGTAGAAATATGAACATAAAAACTTCTTTCTTTTTACTTTTGCCTTTTGCATGCTTGTCTTTAGAAATCCAACCCAGCTTCGCGAGCAGCGTCAGCCAGGGCTTTGATTCGACCGTGATAAAGGTTGCCGCCTCGGTCAAAGACAACCCTCGAAATGCCTTGAGCGATCGCTCGCTGAGCAATTAACTTGCCTACCTCAACAGAGGCGGCACAGGAAGCTCCTGTTGTTAACTGTGATTTTAGATCCGGTTCCAAAGTTGAGGCACAGGCAAGAGTACGTTGTTGAGTGTCGTCAATTACCTGGACATAAATGTGCTGATTGGATCGAAAGACAGCTAACCGAGGACGCTCACTACTGCCATTTACCTTACGCCGCACCCGGTGATGGCGACGTTGAATTAGTTCTTTACGAGTTAGCTTCATCTTTACTTCTTACCTGCCTTTCCAGCTTTACGTCTTACGACTTCACCCGCATAGCGAATGCCTTTACCCTTGTAAACTTCCGGTGGACGGACAGCACGGATTCGAGCAGCGATATTTCCTACGATTTCTTTATCAATGCCGCTTACAACTACATTTGTGTTGTTTTCTACGGCCATTTGAACACCGTCGGGAGGTTCAATCTGAACTGGATGACTGTAACCCACGCTCAGAATCAGATTGCGACCTTGAACTGCCGCACGATAACCGACTCCCTGGATTTCTAGACGACGCTGAAATCCTTGGGAAACTCCATCGACCATGTTGGCAATCAGAGTACGAGAAAGACCGTGGCGTTGACGAGCTGCGCGAGATTCATCCCGCCGCTTGACCAAGATCGTTTCTCCCTCCTGCTCTATACTCACCTCAGATGGTAGAACCCTGGATAGTTCTCCTTTAGGCCCTTTCACTGCAACATGTTGCCCGTCGATCGAGACTTGTACCTTAGCAGGAATATTAATAGGGCGTTTGCCAATACGAGACATGACTTAATCCTCCTAATCAATTAGCCGTTAGCCGTTAGCTGTTAGCTGTTAGCTTTTGGTCTATCGGTGAGTCCGAAAGTCTGTGCTTTTCTAGGTTTTTGAAACCTACCAGCCAATCGAGCTAATAGCTAATAACTAATAGCTATTAGCTTATCTACCAGATGTAGCAAAGCACTTCTCCACCTACACCCTGACGCCGTGCTTCCCGGTCAGTCATAATGCCGCTGGAGGTAGAAATGATCGCAATTCCGATACCGCCCAGCACGCGGGGTAGTTCTTTGCGGTTAGAGTAGACCCGCAGACCAGGTTTGCTAACCCGCTTCAAGGTATTAATAATCGGTTGACGGTTTTTGCCTTTGTACTTTAGAGAAATTAGCAAGTGTTGCTTAATCCCTTCGCCAACTTCTTCAAATTCAGCAATAAAGCCTTCCTCCCTGAGAACTTTGGCAATACTGCGAGTCATCTTTGTCGCTGGTATTTCTGTTGTTTGGTGCCGCGCCAGATTCGCATTCCGAATGCGAGTCAGCATATCTGAAATTGTGTCGTTTGCCGCCATTATTCCCTCCTTATTTTGACTGCCTCATTGATCCCGGAAAGGCATTCCCATTTCTTTTAGCAAGGCGCGGCCTTCTTCGTCGGTATTTGCTGTAGTAATAATGGAAATGTCCATGCCCCGAATTTGGTCGATGCTGTCGTATTCGATTTCTGGAAATATCAGCTGTTCTCTAATGCCTAGGCTGTAATTTCCCCGACCATCAAAGCTCTTGGGACTAATGCCGCGAAAGTCCCGAATCCGTGGCAAGGACAGGTTAATTAATCGGTCGAGAAAGGCATACATCCGATCCGCCCGCAGAGTCACCATCACGCCGACTGGCATCCCTTGGCGAAGTTTAAATCCAGCGATCGCCTTTTTCGCCCGCGTCACTACTGGTTTTTGACCCGTAATTTTGGCAATTTCAGCAAGGGAAGATTCCAACGCTTTAGCGTTGGTAGAAGCCTCACCTAGACCTCGATTAACCGTAACCTTTATGACTTTGGGTACCTGATGGGTATTCGTGTAATTAAACTGAGTCATCAGTTTAGGAACGATCGTATCTTGGTACAGCGTTTTCAGTTTTTGTGTCATTGTTTTTTCCTTAATATCCCTGGGCTTGGTCAGGGGAAATAGCAGTTAGTAATTAGCAATATGCTGTAACTAACAACTATTTAATCAATAATTTCACCCGTTTTTTTGAGCATCCGCACTTTGCGTCCTTCTTCATTCAAGGTGTAGCAAATGCGACTGGCAATCTTTTGTTGAGCCGAGTAAAGCATCACGTTAGAGCTATGGATTGGTGCCTCTACTGTCACGATTTGACCGGATTCACCTTCTTGTTGAGGTTTAACGTGCTTGGTTTTAATGTTGATGCCTTTGACAATTACCCGACTTTCTTGGGGAAGCGTCCGCAAAATTTCACCAACCTTGCCTTTATCACGACCGGCAATCACTTGTACTGTGTCGCCTTTTTTGACATGCATTTTATAGCGCTGGGGAAGCTTCGTCCCGTTTCTTTTAGACTGTTTTTTTGCGGCCATTAGAGTACCTCCGGAGCTAGAGAAACAATTTTGGTGAAGTTTTTGTCGCGCAGCTCGCGTGCAACTGGCCCAAAAACGCGCGTCCCTCTAGGGTTGCCATCTGCGTTGATGATGACGGCGGCGTTATCATCGAAGCGAATACTCATACCGCTGTCCCGGCGCATATTTTTTCGGGTACGGACAATCACAGCTCGCACAACATCCGACTTTTTAACCGCCATATTGGGAATGGCATCTTTGACGACCGCAATGATTACGTCGCCAACACCGGCATAGCGTCGGCCACTGGCACCTAAGACGCGGATGCACATCAATTTACGAGCGCCGCTGTTGTCTGCGACATTAAGGTAAGATTGGGGCTGAATCATAGTTCTTAGCTTCGGATGCGTAAGTTTTGAATAATAGTTTTGAGCTGTAAGTTTTAAGTTTTAGCAAAAGAAAGAACGTAAGAAGTTTGATTTTTATTCCCGACATTCTTTCGTTAGATTTCCGCTTAAAACTTGTTACTGACGGGTTTACCTCATTAAATATCGGTGTCAAATCGAAATTTTCGATGAACCCGCCTTTACAAACTCAAAACTCATAACTTTACTTATTGAACCTCACGGTTGAGAATTTCAGCGACTGCCCATCGTTTGGTGCGGCTTAGAGGACGTGTTTCGGAAATCCGGACGCGATCGCCTACCTTGCACTGATTTTCTTCATCGTGAGCTTTGTAACGCTTTGTACGCACTACAATTTTTCCGTACTTGGGGTGCGGCGAGCGGTTCTCGACGGCAACCACTACGGTCTTTTGCATCTTGTCGCTGACGACCAAGCCAACTCGTTCTTTAACTGCCATTGGGGTCTACTCCTCGGATGTTGCATCTGGTTGTGGCTTTTGAGCCTTTGCAGCCCGTTGCCGCTCCCCTTCTACGGTTAGGAGCTGACCTAAACGATGCTTCGTATGCTTGAACTGGTGTAACTTTTCTAAGCGTCGGGTTGCCTGTTGCAGCCGTAAATCAAACAGCTGACGCTTGACAGCTAAAATTTCTTCAGCCAGTTCTCGATCGCCTAAATTTCTGGCTTCTTCTATCTTGGGCAGAGCCATAACTCACACAGTCCCTTCTTCTTCACGAGTGATGAACTTCGTCTTAATTGGCAACTTGTGGGAAGCTAGACGCATCGCCTCCCTGGCGGTTTCTTCAGGAACCCCGGCAATCTCAAACAAGATCCGGCCTGGCTTCACGACAGCTACCCAAAATTCCGGCGAACCTTTACCAGAACCCATACGGGTTTCAGCAGGGCGCATTGTAACTGGTTTATCGGGGAAGATCCGAATCCAGATTTTTCCACCCCGACGGATGTAGCGGGTCATGGCTCGGCGGCTGGCTTCAATTTGACGGGAGGTAATCCAAGAAGGTTCTGTGGATTGGAGGCCAAAGTCACCGAAGTTTAGGCTACTGCCGCGAGTTGCCAAACCGTTCATCCGCCCGCGCTGCTGTTTGCGAAATTTTGTTCTTCTGGGACTTAACATGACTTGGTAATGGGTAATTGATAATTGGTAATTAGTAATTGGTAACTGGTAATTGGGCGTTTTCTTTTTGATTACCCATTACCGATTACCGATTACCTATCAACCTATTCATTAGAGCGGTCTTCAAATTGCTGGCGACGACGCTGTTGACGACGTCTAGGCTGAGCGTTGTTAGGAGCCGGAATTTCTTCCTGACCAGGAATCACTTCACCTTTGAAGATCCAAACTTTAACGCCAAGAATGCCGTAAATAGTTTTGGCAGTGCGGTAAGCGTAGTCAATGTTGGCTCGAAGAGTATGCAGAGGAACTCTGCCTTCCCTTGTCCACTCGGTTCGGGCAATTTCCGCCCCGTTTAACCGTCCGCTGACTTGTACTTTAATTCCCTGGACTTCAGCGCGTTGGGCACGTTGAATCGCCTGACGCACGACGCGCCGGAAGGAAACTCTTCGCTCTAACTGTTGGGCAATATACTCAGCAATCAGTCCGGCGTCGGCATCTACCCGTGCTACTTCGATCACGTTGATCCGAATTTGACGATTGCCACCGCCTAAAGCTTCTTGAAGATCGCCGCGTAATACTTCAATGCCAGTACCACCGCGACCTACCACAACACCCGGTCGAGCTGTGTGGATTTCTAAGTCAATTTGATCGGCTTTACGCTCAATCCGTACTTGGGAGATACCAGCGTTACTGAGTTTTTTCTCTACGACCTGCCGAATAGTGTGGTCTTCTTGCAGGAGTTCTGGGTAGCGCTTAGCATCCGCAAACCAACGGGAGCGATGTTCTTGGGTAATCCCCAGCCGAAAACCAATTGGATGAATTTTCTGTCCCACGAATGCGTCCTCTTAAATCAGCTAATTGCTAATTGCTAATTGTTCAAAAGCTTGTTTCTGACAATTAGCGCTTAGCCAAAGTAGTGTTATTCATCTGCTGCTGCTTGTGCAACAGCTACGGTGATATGACACGTTGGTTTACGAATTTGATATGCACGACCTTGAGCGCGGGGCCGGAAGCGCTTCAAGGTTGAGCCTTGGTCGGCATAAGCCTTAGAAACCACTAATCTTGCAGGGTCTAAACCGGCATTATGTTCGGCATTGGCGGCTGCTGAGCGCAGTACCTTGCGGACGGGATCGCAAGCCCGATAGGGCATAAATTCCAGAACGATCAGTGCTTCCCGATAGGAGCGTCCCCGAATTTGGTCGAGAACCCGGCGCACCTTGTGGGGAGACATCCGGATGTATCGCGCGATCGCTTTCACTTCTTCTGTAGTATCAACTGCCATAGATTTCTCCCTTTTAATAATTTTGAATTTGGAATTCTGAATAATCTCAAAACCCAAACTTCAAAATTACCTCTTTGCCTTGGAATCTTTCGAGTGTCCCCGGAAGGTGCGAGTTGGAGCGAATTCTCCCAACTTATGCCCTACCATTTGCTCGGTGACGTAAACTGGCACGTGAGTCCGCCCGTTATGAACCGCGATGGTGTGACCTACCATTTGCGGCAATACAGTTGAAGCACGAGACCAAGTTTTAATAACCTGCTTATCGCCCCTAGCATTCAAATTTTCAATCTTTTTCAACAAATGGTCCGCAACAAAAGGACCTTTTTTAAGAGAACGACCCATAGTTCAAATAACCCCAATTACTTCTGGATTTTTGGATCTTGGATTTTGGATTTTGGACGTATTGCTAATCTAAAATCCAAAATCTAAAATCCTAGGACTCCCGACCGCCCCGACCTCGCTTAGAAGATTTGCGACGACGCCGGACAATTAATTTATTGCTTGGCTTGTTCCGCTTACGGGTCTTAGCACCTAAAGTTGGCTTACCCCAAGGTGTGACTGGTCCACTTCTACCAATTGGTGCCCGTCCCTCACCACCGCCATGTGGGTGATCGACTGGGTTCATGACACTGCCTCTTACCTTCGGACGGCGTCCCTTCCAGCGATTGCGACCAGCTTTACCAGCACTCAAGTTGCGATGCTCAACATTGCCGACTTGTCCGATGGTAGCGTAGCACTCGCGGCGGATCATGCGGACTTCACCGGAGGGTAGCTTGATAGTGACATAGTCGCCTTCTTTAGCGACTACTTGTGCAGTGGCACCAGCAGCGCGAACAATTTGCCCGCCCCGTCCAGCAGTCAGTTCTACGTTGTGAACGGCAGTTCCTAACGGAATTTTGCTTAATGGTAATGCGTTGCCAATTTCAATTGGGGCGTCTGGGCCAGCAGTGATAACTGTACCGACGGTTAAGCCGACTGGGTGAAGAATATACCGCTTTTCGCCATCCTGGTAATAAACCAGGGCAATCCGGGCATTACGATTTGGATCGTACTCAATGGTTGCCACTTTTGCCGGGATATTGCGCTTATCGCGGCGAAAATCGATTTCCCGATAGAGTTGTTTATGACCACCACCCCGACGGCGGCTAGTAATCACCCCACGATTGTTTCGACCTTTGGGGCGATGCTTTGTGTAGGTTAGTGACTTTTCCGGCTCACTCCGCGTAACTTCGGCAAAGTCCGAAATGGTAACTTGACGAGTACTGGGAGTATAAGGCCGATAAGAACGGATGCCCATAACTTAAAAAAGAGGTTTGAAGGTTGAAGTTTGAAGACGCTTGTAGGGCGGCTTTCCGTTGAGATGGTTGAAATTAGTTAAAATTTAAAATTTCAACTTTCCAACTTTCCAACTTATTAAACTTCTGGGAAGAGGGTAATGGTCTCTCCGCTTGCCAGAGTTACAATTGCTCGCTTGTACTGAGGCTTAAACCCTGCAAATTTGCCGACGCGACGCTTTTTGCGCGGTAGGCGAAGGGTGTTCACACTCACAACCTTTACTTTAAACAGGTCTTCAATTGCTGCTTTAATTTCTGGCTTAGTCGCTTTGGGAACAACTTCAAAGACATACTTGTTCTGCTCCATCAGCAGAGTTGCCTTTTCAGTTACGATCGGTCGATACACCAGATCCGCAAGTTCGCGGGGGTTATACTGACTCACTGTAAACCTCCTGAATTTTGGCAAGGGCGGATGGCGTTGTCACGATTTTGTCAGCTGCCAACAGGTCAAAGATATTCAATTGGGTGGCAGGGATGATCTTCATTTTGGCAACGTTCCGGGCTGACAAATAAACGTTTTCTTCCCGTTCAGCTAGGATCAGCAGGACTTTAGAATCTGGTTGGACGCCCCAACGTGCGATCGCTTCTACCAATTCTTTAGTCTTAGGCCGAGGCAACTTGTCAGCAAATTCCTCCACCACAATCATGTCTTCAGCTCGGCTAAAGAAGGCGGTTCTCAGTGCTAAACGCCGTTCCTTCCGGTTCATCTTTGTATCATAGTCTCTTGGCTTGGGACCAAAGATGACACCGCCGCCTCGCCACAGTGGTGAACGAATCGACCCAGCACGAGCGCGACCCGTCCCTTTTTGACGCCAAGGCTTACGACCTCCCCCCCTAACTTCCGCGCGGGTTTTGGTGCTGGCTGTGCCTTGACGAGCATTCGCCTGTTGCCTTACTAAGGCTCGGTGGACGATATGAGCCGCATTCTCTTCTTTAGCAACTTTTAATTCTAGAGTTGCCTGTCCGACCTCTTCCCCGTTCCAGTTTCGTACTACACAGTTAACCATATCCGTTGTCCTTTGTTCGTTGCTAATTGCTAATTGCTAATTGAAGATTGCTAAGTATCAAAAGCTCTTAGCGATTAGCCAGCCTGACCTTAGAAAATGACTACTTTCGACCTACTTTCTTGGCAGGAACAATATTAACCAGCGCCCCTGGCTTACCAGGAACCGCTCCTTTGATCAGTAGTAAATTGCGTTCTGCGTCTACCCGCACTACTGTCAATTTGCGAACGGTAACGCGCGTACCACCTAGACGACCTGCCATCCGCTTACCGGGATAAACACGCCCCGGTGTGGTTCCAGGGCCGATCGAACCAGGTAGACGGTGGTTTTTGGAACCGTGGGACATAGGCCCTCGCTTAAAGTTGTGGCGTTTTTGATAACCGGCGAAGCCTTTTCCAATGCTTGTGCCGATTACATCCACAATTTGACCCGCAGTAAAAATATCTGGTTTGAGTTCTTGCCCTAGTTCAAACTCTCCCACATTCTCAAAGCGATACTCTCGCAGTTTTTTCAAGGGAGGAGCGCTTGATTTTGCCAAGTGACCCAATTCAGGCTTGTTCAAACTCTTGGGTTTGACTTCTTTATAACCAAGCTGGACGGCAGTATAGCCATCTGTTGCTTTGGTTTTAATTTGCGTAACGGTGCATGGCCCTGCTTGAATGACCGTCACAGGAATTGCTTTTCCTGTTTCGTCAAATATTTGGGTCATGCCGAGTTTGGTGCCGAGGATACCAACAGACACGGCTTTCTGGTCTCTCCTTTTTACACAGTACAAAGAGGCGGGATTACGAGTATTTCGTAAATCCGCTTGCTCCAACAAACGTTGTTATCAAACCAGCCAGCTGGGGCGCATCCTCGGATTGAGAGAGGCAAGCTTTCAAGTCAGCCTAATTTAGGCTTTTTCTTTAGCTGGGATGAAGCTATTCGACGGTCGGGTAAGCGCTAGAAGCGCGTTGCCTATATTCGCGGGGACTTAGGTGGCAAGCCATCCAGTATCCGAGAAAGCGAAAGGGCTTTTTCCGGCTGAAAAGGGTTCTTCTCAAGAAACCTTCTAGATCGTCGCTAATCCTGAAATCGATGTCTCTGTTGCTTTACGCTCGCTGGGGGCACTAACCTCTTATGAGAAAGACTCAATAGTTTTTCACTCGGAAGGCGTGCTGTCCCTGGACTCGATTTCAACTTCAGCGGCAATAGCTGCTCGAATTTTGATCACAATCGTTAACTATAAACGATTTGTTACAACTTGTCTAGCAATTGTGCCAAAAAAATTTAGCGGTCTGCTGGATGGTCTGCCTCGCTTGTCGTGCAACTCCAGATCCAGAAGACAACTGTCCAGTTAACGGCTTACGGATAGATAAGGAAGAAGGCGATCGCATACCAACGATCCGCACTTAGGTCGGTTATAGCATTTCACAATGTGTTTGCACAGTCTTTGTAAACACAGTATTACAACTCCAGCAACATCTTCCCTACAGTTAAATGGACTACAAGAGATTGCAGATAGAAGCAAGCTGGCTTTCAACCTACATTCCGCAGGTTCTGGGTAGAGTCAAAGAGATTTTTTGAAATAGGAGTCAACGGCAACCTACGCCAAATCAAGCTGTTAGGTCAACAGAGTTGATAATAACGACTGGCATCGGTTCCCAAAAAGCGGAGAATTTTCCGTCGTTCGGGTGTGAGATTGGTAATCTGCTTGAGGTC
>NZ_JACJOQ010000710.1:0-8645 GCF_014695635.1 Coleofasciculus sp. FACHB-712
CTTTTTGGATTCTCGTTGCCGTATCTTGGAGCGGGTTTGGTTTAGGCTTGATACTAAATCGTTTGTTGCTACATCCATCTTTTTAGCCAACGCCTCCATCAGCTTCTGTCTTGCGTTTAGTAGGCACAACACCATAGATTGCAGCCTATTGCGCCTTTAATTTCTCTCAATGGACACTGTAAATACCGTCACACAGGGCGAGTCAATGGGTGCTAGATTTCTGGAAACTAGAGTAAGCGTTTAACTGTCCTCTTGCTCTACAGCAGTCTTGCTGTGGGGCAGTTTTGTTTTTAGCTGCAAGCACAAGAAAAAGAGGCCCGATCGCGCCTCTTCTCGTAAAGTCTTCTTGCGTGGGGTCCCTTAATCTTGCTCCGGTAGCTGAACCTGCACTCCCCCTTCTGGCGTAATAATGACTTTACCACCCAGCACCTCAATGCGACTGATAGCAATCTTGCGCGTGCGATCGTCAACCGCATTTTGTAAAATCATTGTCCAAGCACCCACTTGAGCCGACTTACTATTAGGGTTGCGAGCTAAAAATTGTGCAGTCTGACGAGAAATAGCTGCTACATTCTTGCTTTCTGGATCTTCATAAACACTCGCCCACTCCGCTGCCTTTTCAAAGGATTTCCTAGCAGCTTGGGCATCTCCTAAAAACAATAATTCATCAGTTCCTTTATAGCGCCAGACATAATAAGACTTTGGAAGCGGATTCTTGGCAATCGACTTTAACCCTTTCTCCATAAGCGCAACAGACTTTTCTGGCATTCCTGCATACATGGAAATACTGTTAGAGAGAAAAAGATACGCCTTTAAAAATTTGGGATCACGGTCTACGATAACTTCAAAATAATCCGGGCTAACGTTGTATCCAGTAACTTGGCGTGCTGAATCATCACCAAAATATTGCGCAAAGCCAAGAAATACCCAGTCTGCAAAAAGATTATCAAATCCAAACGAGGGTAACGTCTGAAGCAGATTGAGACGGAGTTTTGCTGCCTCTGCTTCTTTGTTTAACTCTTCCGGCAAAAAAGTTTTTGCTTTAGCAGTTAGTTTGTTTAGTTGAGGTACTTGTAGAAGCCCTATTGACAAAACGCACAGCAAGGTTAGTGTATATCTAGCTATTAATTGGGTAATGTCATGACGAGATTTATAAAGCATTTATATCATTACTTTTTAAAATATTAAATTTATATTCCATAACTATTTTTTAGCAATGATATTGAGGCTAATCAAAGTGTCTAGGATACGTAGGCTACTACAATCCTTAAACAAATTAAACTCGGACACTTGTTCCCATTCTTCAAAACCAGCTTCTTCTAAATAAAGAGCTAAAATTTCATAATCAAAACCAACTTTGTGAACATCGTTTATATTCGTTTGTCCACCAAATATAATTCTCATCAAGTGATGACGTTCCAAAGGCATTAAGTTCGGATTTAAATAAAGCCAACATAAACTTTTTAAATCAGGAACGCTAATTAGAAGCTTTCCCCCTGGTTGGAGTACCCGATGCCATTCCTTTAATGTATTGATAAGTTCATTATTTAAACCATAGTAAAAGTGTTCTAAAACGTGACTGGCAT
The DNA here is from genome assembly GCF_014695635.1 of Coleofasciculus sp. FACHB-712. NCBI lineage: Bacteria > Bacillati > Cyanobacteriota > Cyanophyceae > Coleofasciculales > Coleofasciculaceae > Coleofasciculus > Coleofasciculus sp. FACHB-712. The sequence continues at coordinate 1,587 of NZ_JACJOQ010000710.1, forward strand.
AAATCATTTCGACGGAATTACTTTCTAATTGGCTCAAATCAGAGGCATTCGCTACATAATCAACCTCAGGTCGAGGCTCAATATCTAAAATTTTCCAATCTGGATGACTTTCCTGACCTCCGATATGGAGTTTGAGGGATTTCATTGTTACTGTTAGTTGATCTTTTAATGATTCTAGCTAACATTATATAATGTTGCTAGCACCGAAAAATACTGGGTTATTCGCAATAACCGGTGTAAATTAATTCATCAGCAAATATGTAGAGTTTTTTTTGGATGTCAGTTTTTATCCCTAGTTTAAAAAAAGCGGTCATTTAGATCAAGTACACATGACAATATTTAACATTAGTTCGCAAATTAGATATTCAAGATGACTATGCCAGCAAAGGATGGGGTATTTTTGCGCCTCGCTTGACTATTTATGGATTTGATGCTAACTCAGAGGCTTGTGATGAGGCTAACGCTGAGATTGAAGCTAGGCAAGTAAATTGGACAGAAAAACATATTCCTTTGGCACTTAGTAACTTTTTAGGAGAGTCTACACTTTATGTAACAAAGCATTCCATGTGTAGCTCATTAGATCCACCTAATGAACCTTACCTAGCACGGTTTGCTGGAATTTCAGAATTAATGAACTTAGATTTTACTGTTGATCTTGAAACAACAACTTTAGATGCATTCTGCCAATCAGAAGGAATCAATGAAATTGATTTCCTACAAACTGATGTTCAGGGTGCAGATATTCATGTTTTAGAAGGAGCTGCGGGAATTTTAGAACGCAGTATTCTAGCGGCTCAAGTTGAAGTCATATTTTCCCTTTTATACATAAATCAACCTTTTTTTGCCGATATAGACACCTATCTCAGAAAGCAAAGTTTTACTCTATTCGATTTAACAAAAGCTTATCGTCCTCGCACTCGTTCTCCCATTGTATCTACAGAGCGTACTGGACAATTACTATGGGGAGATGGTTTTTACTTCCGGGATTTAATTCGAGAGGATATTAGTACACACCTAAAAACACCAGATAGAATTTTAAAGTTAGCTTGCATTGCCGATATAATGGATTTTCCAGACTATTCCCTAGGGCGTGTCATCAATTAGTTAGACTGGACTAGAAATATCCAGGAGAAGCTAAGGAGAGAATACAGATGACTCGACGTTATGCGCTGCGAGATGACCAATGGGAGCGAATCAAAGAGTTACTGCCCGGACGAGAAGGAACAGTCGGAGTGACGGCTAAAGACAATCGGTTATTTGTTGAAGCCGTTTTGTACCGGTATCGGGCAGGAATCCTCTGGAGAGACTTGCCGGAACGATTTGGAGATTTCCGAGTGATTCATACACGCTTCACCCGATGGTCAAAGAGTGGTGTGTGGGAGCGGGTATTTCAGCAGTTGGCAGAAGATGCAGACAACGAATATGCCATGATTGATTCGACCATTGTCCGCGCTCACCAGCATAGTGCGGGCGCAAAGGGGGGGAACCACAGCGAGAAGCAATTGGTCGCAGCAAAGGTGGATTAAGTACCAAGATTCATGCAACGGTAGATGCCTTGGGAAATCCTCTGAGTTTTCACCTTACACCAGGACAAGCGTGCGATTTAGATGGAGCTGATCAGCTATTGCCTGACCTCGTGGCTGACACCCTACTGGCTGATAAGGCCTATGACGCCCATAAGCGGGTGATTGAGCTACTTGAGAGCCAGGGCAAGACAGCAGTGATTCCGCCGAAGCGTAACCGCAGCATACTGCGCGATTACGACAAAGACTTGTACAAAGCCCGCCACCTAATTGAAAACTTTTTTGCCAAGCTCAAGCAGTATCGGGCAATCGCAACCCGCTATGATAAACGAGCTACCAACTTTTTGGGTGCGATTTATTTGGCTGCTTCTGTTATCTGGTTGAATTGATGACACGCCCTAGAATTATTAGAATATTTGAATCTGCAATACGGTACGGATGCAAATTACAATTTTGCTAACAACATCATAAAGAGTCTGGCTCAATTTCCAGAGCTGGTACAGCAAGGATTAGGTTCCTTGCCTGTTGTGGGAAAAATTCGCGATTACGTCAGTGGCGACGTTCAAAACTTGCTTGCTTAACGGCGCTCGCCTTGAATATACTTTTCCCACATTTGCTCGTAAGCCTTTTCCATCTCGTGGGTAAACTGCTTAGCATTCCACAAAGGAGCAGTTTGCCGCGACTGTTTAAGTTTCCAAGCAACTTGTTGCCGTAAGACAGCATCTTTCCCTAAACGAACTCCCCATTCGACATATTCTTCATCCGTCCAGGCAATACCCTCTGTTACACCTACATTCATCATCATGGTGTAGCTGTTACGAGCCGAAAATTGCTCACCTACTCGTGTAACTATAGGAATACCCACCCATAGCGTTTCCAGGGTTGTTGTGGCTCCGTTGTAAGGATAGGTATCTAGTACCACATCCGCAATGCCTAAATTTGCTCGGTGAGTTGCCTCCGTACCAACATCTGGCAAAAATCGCAGGCGCTCGCTCTCTACTCCCTCTTCTTCTGCAATTTGCTCAAAGAAACGCTTCATTGACTCTTCATCACCTTGTCCTTTGATAAGTAGATAGCTTTTAGGTACTTCCTTAGTGATTTTTACTTGCAAACGGGCTGTATTAGGGTGACGCTTATATGCTGTTTGACAGCTGAGATAAACCACTGCATCGTTAGGAATATTTAATTGATCGCGCCGTAGGGTAGGTACCTCTACTTCAAAGCCATCTACAGCAATATATGTTGTTGGTAAACGCCAAATTGTTGAAGCATAATAATCTTGAGCAGATTCAGGCAAAACATAGGGATCTGCAATAAAATAATCAATTGCTGGTAAACCTGAAGCGTCAGACCCTAGCCAAGTTGCTTGAACAGGAGCAGGCTTTAATGCCATAATCCCACAAACTTTGCTAGAAGTGATGCTGTCTAAATCGAGCAGCACATCAATTTCGTCTTGATAAATACGTTCAGCAATTTCAGTTATTGTTTTTGCTGTGGATAAATCACAAAAATTAGATGTATTTCTAGCAATAAAATCTTGTATAGGATCGTTTTTACCTTCTAAAGAATAAGCATAGACTTGAAACCGATCGCGTTCATGATACTGAAAAACCCATCGTGCTAGCCAGCCAACAGAATGTCTGCGTAAGCAGGTAGATAAGTAACCAATCTTTAAAAGTTTGTGGGAATTAGAAACGCGCTTAGATGATTGCTGTGATTGAATTACTCCTACTCCCTGATTAGAGTAACGCTGGATTCCGGACTGACAATATTTGCCAACCACATTGCGAAATTTATGTGTACTATCGGGGTCATCCTGAAAGTAAGGAGGAAAGACCACAGTTGTCATTAAAGACGGAAGATGACCTTCATTTACAGGGCTATTAGATTCAATTAGCGCACTCAATGCTCTTTGGTATTCTTGATGTGCCTCCTCCGCTTTTTGCCATTGCCCGCCAGCTCGCATTAGACCTCTGACAGTCAGATAATTAGCAGCCACCTCATCCACCAACGTATGCGGAGAATTAAGAATACGTTGAGCAAATTCTACACTTTCCAGATTCCTGCCTGCGGTTTGATATAGATTTGCCAGATTTGCTAAAATACCTATGTTATTGGGTGCTATCTGTAAGCATAGTTTTGTAAATCGGGCAGTTTTTTCTGAAGAAAGAGAGTTTACAAAGGCAGCAGCTTTATCAGTCAGAATATGGATTAAACCTTCGTCATTATCAGTATTTAAAATACAAGCTTCAATAAATTCAAATGCAGACGGGTGAAGTGGATAAAGTTCTAAAACCTGCTGTATTATCTGCAATCGTAAGTTGGCATCAAACTTAATAGGTTGGCTTGACTGAAGTAGGTGTGCCACCTCAGAAAGGGGTAAATCCTGATGATTAGATATCTCTAGGCTAGGTGAGAGTTGAATAATATGTAGCAGGTTATCCAAGTCGTCTGGATTGACTTCTCGAATGTGCTGGCGGATTGCCCAGGCAACTCTATAGTCTCTCTGAGCCTCCCGTCGATCTGCTTCGGCTTGCAAAACCTCTGTTAGATCTCTTGTCCACGACTCCACCTGCTCTGGTTCACCTTCTGCAATTGCTAAGAGCCAAATCATCTGAGCTTCCGCTTCTTGTCCCTGCAACAGCAATATTAGACCTAAATGCCAGTAATAAAACTTCACGCTGGGTTCTGCTTCAATAGCCTGTTCATAGAGGCTTGCGGCTTTAGTGTAGTCTCCTTGCAGCAAATACCGATCGGCTTGCTGTTGCCAGCCTAAAGGGTCGTCAGTAGAAATTTCAGCACTCATGACATGACAGTATTAGTGATTCAAACTAGCAATAATCAATCAAACCAATAAATAAAGTGGGTAGATAACACTACCCACTTTAGCAAAGGTCTTCTGCAAAGGAGTTTGAAAGCAGACAGGCTGCTAATAGGATTATTGAACAGGTTTCTGGTTTGCGCCGCAGACAATACTGGTGGTACCAGGAGACGCAGGGGTAGGAGCTCCGGCAGCGGGGACTGCACCAGCAACAATTGGAGTATTAGTCTCGCAGACAACTGCCAGGGTGGTTGATTCTCCAGTACCTGCACCCGATGTTTTACCGACAGCTACAGTACCAACATAGCCTTTCAAAACCGCAGGACCAGCCTTAGCAGGCGTAGCTTGAGTAGAGGCTCCAGCTACACCTGCATTTGTGAGTGAGTATTTATAGTTTTCTGTTTGTGTGTTGATGCCTAATTCTAACTCCGCAAATTTAGCTGTTTCAGTCACAAAATTACCCTGTTCCAGAAACCTGGCTTGTTGAGCGCGGTTTGCGGAGCCAACGTAGGTTTTGGCTTCAGATGCGCGGGCTTTGTTGGCTTGGTTAAGGAAGGAGGGCAGAGCAATAGCAGCCAGAATACCAATGATGATGATAACGACGAGCAGTTCAATCAGGGTGAAGCCTTCGTTCTGTTTTTTCTGGTTCAGGTGTTGCAGGAACTTAGCTTTCAGTTCAGTCTTCATGAGGGGTTTCTCCTTGAGGTGCGGGGTGCTTAACTTTTAACTCCTGGATGTAACTTACCCACTTCCGATCAGTTTCATATCACCCCCCGCAAAATTTTTTTTGCAGGTGTCCCCATCAACTCAGGGTTGCTGCTCCAGAAGCACACAGCCAAAATCCTCCAGTCCAATCAGTGCCTGTTTTACAATTTCAAAAGCTTCTGCCTCATCTGTCGGCTTTAGGGTTATAGGATGTACGGGTCTGAGTTTCTGCCACAGTTGTACCAGTGACTGCATGGACTGAGGCGACTCCCACAAGGGTAGTAAGCAAGCCGCTATGGTACTGTCCATTACTGGCAGATACTCACTAATTTCAAACGGTTGCAGTTGGTTAACGCGGCTGACGAGTTCTTCTTTCACCTCTAATGTCTTCATCTGAGGATGCAGATGAACTATTGCTCCCTGCCAATCTGACAACTGCCACTCAGAAAGTAGCACAAAAGGCTGAGCCTGGTTGGGATGACCGCACCAGAAGTCAAGCAGCCGATGGATGGGATTTAACAGTTCAAATAGATGCAGCTGGTCTTCCACTGTAGTTCCAGGCAAGCTCATTGCTAAAAACACCGGCAAATTGTCTGGTTCTTTGAACAGAGTCATCAAGTCCCATTCCCGCCAATTCACCATGCTGATAAACTCCAGGTCAGCTGTTTTCAAAGCAGAAAACATTTCCGGGATAGTGTAGCCTTGATCGCCCTGAAATAAATAATTCATCAGAAACCACTCTTCGTCTTTCTCACGCTTAGCATCCCAGGTAAAGGTCTTGAGTCTAACTTGATCGTTCAAAGCCTTCATCGTTTCGCGCACTATGTCAATTTCCAACTCTCGTGGGTTTTCATCCATCAATCCCATCATCTTGAAAACTTTCTGCGCTCGATAGTAGTTAGTTCGCTGCAATGAACTATGGAAATTAGCGCGGATAATTCCCTCTGATTTCAAAACAGACTTCATAGCCTGTAGGGCTGTCACTGGATTGGGAAAAAGATAAATAACATCGTCACAATTAATGTAGTCAAATTCTCTATTAAGTTGTTGTAAATTTTCTATTGCTAGAACATGAAACTCTACATTTTCAAAACCGTGATATTGCAAACGGGTTTTGGCTAGTTTTATGGACTCTTCTGAAAAATCAATGCCAACAACTTTGGCTCCTGAATTTGCTGCTGCAAGCATCAAGGATTTGTAGCCCGTGCCACAGCCTGCGTCTAAAATTACTTTATCTTGAGTATCTATAAATTTTTGGTTTCTCAAGTAGTAAGATGTGACCAGGTTATGAAGATAGAGGAAATTTGTGTCTCCTGTGGGATATTTTTCTAGTGGAATTCGGGGATAAGGTCCGGCGTCAAATTGCTGACGAATTTTCTCTAGTAACTCGGATGCTTGGCTGTCCATGTTTAATCGCTCCTATTGTTAAACTTTATTTTTCCCATCTTTGGATCGGAAATATACTTTCTAACAAAAACTGCTTTTAATCGCTCATCAATAGAGTTACGGCTGTTTGAAACCAAAACTCAAAGCTTAACAATCTTTGTAAGCGTACACTCATCTAGAACTAAAGGGCTTGCAGATAGCCTACACCAACAGGAGGGGGATGAAATTTCTGGTCAGAAGCAGTTATACTGAATTAAACGTAGTCGTTATGAGTTTGCATAGCTCTATGACCAAACCAACAGTAGAGAACTTGGTGATTATCGGTTCTGGCCCTGCGGGGTATACTGCTGCTATCTATGCGGCGCGGGCGAACCTGAAACCGTTTGTCTTTGAAGGCTTTCAGGCTGGGGGGCTACCTGGCGGGCAGCTGATGACAACGACGGAAGTGGAGAACTTTCCGGGGTTTCCGGAAGGGATTACAGGACCGGAGTTGATGGATCGGATGAAGGCTCAGGCTGAGAGATGGGGGGCTGAGTTAGTTACCGAGGATGTGATATCGGTGGATTTGAGTCAGCGTCCTTTTACTGTTCGGTCTGAGGAACGAGAAGTTAGAACTCATAGTAT
>NZ_JACJOQ010000711.1:0-10123 GCF_014695635.1 Coleofasciculus sp. FACHB-712
GCCGTCATCTGGCCCTCGATGGAGTAGGGTATTTGACATTTTCTGCGCGATCGCCTGCATCTGCAATGCGCTTTTTTGGCAGGATGTGTCCCAAAAACCTGTAATACCGCACACTACTTTAGTTTGTTTTTTACAGAATGGAAAGTCATTTTTTACTAACTATTAAAAAAATACCTGATATACATAGGTCTTGACTTTTTACATTGCCAAACTCTTTTGCAAATTTATGGGAATGAAATTCTACAAAATCCATTGCTTGACGGCGTTTGTTTGGCTCGATCTCTTCAAACCTTTGATGGGGATTGATATTGCCAACGCTTACCAAGCGCGTTACTAATAGGGAGTAATCAATCAACCCACTCTTTTTCATGGCTTCTAGTACCTCTCGGTAGCGATGTACTAGAATCCGGTTTGGACGACCGGAGTTTTGTACCATCAAACGATAAATAGATAGGGGAATTTGTAAAAAAGTTAGTTCGTGATGGGTTGGCGTGAACATTCCATGATCGCGCAGATCGATCTTGTGAAACATTCGTCCCCCTGTTTTAAGACAGTCTACCATATGTTGCAAAGCCTCTAGGGGATTATAAAGATGTTCTAGAACAGCACGAGATACAATAAAATCGTATATTTGCCCTTGCTCTTGATCGCATTTTTGAAAATAAACTTCTGCTGGCTGACCGATTTTCCAATAGATACCTGCTAACGAGCGCTCATCCCAAAAATCTTTTTTTCGGAACTGGTAAAGTTCGTATTTTTGTGCTATTAACTCATAAATTTTGCTCTGCTGTTCGGTATCTCTATAGCTAAAGTATCGGTCTATTAAATCTACGCGATCGCATCCATCACGTCTCATTAACAGCGCTACCCCGGCATTATCACCAGGTCCTATCTCCGCAGCTATACCGTAGAATTTTTCTAACAAACCATATTTTTTGTAATCAGTAAAAACTTCTTCTATATAACGCACTGATTCATCTCGATAGAGTGTCGAGTGTGTCGCTCCTGAAAGAGTTTTTATCTGCCCAGCTTTGAGACGGAAACCGCATATAATGTCATCGGCAACATATGCAGTGCTAGTAAAAAGTGGCCGAGACTTCAAAAAAGCTTTCAATTTCAAGTTTGGCATATATAAATTGCCGTTTTAGGAAATACTTTAGTTAAGTTGCTTGCCAACCATACTTTCATACAGAGCTTGATACTGTGCTACTACGGAATCTAAAGAAAAGTTTTCAATCACTCTAGTTCTTGCGGCTTGACCCAAAGCGGCTCTCCCCTCGGAACCCAACTCGATCAATTGTTGCCACGCCTTATTCAGTGATTCTGGATTTCGTGGGGGTACAACCCGTCCCGTGTTTCCCACAATCCAAGCTGAATCACCCACATCTGTAACTACGCAAGGCACGCCACAGGACATGGCTTCTCCTATAACATTTGGAAAACCCTCTCCATAAGCAGAAGAAGAAGTAGCAATATCCAAACCAGCATTTATACGGGGTAAATCGTAACATAACCCAAGTAAATGTACGCGATCGCCCAGGTTTAAATTTTGGATTAGTTCGCATAAAAGCTGATTTTTACAATCTACTTTATTGCCAATTAGAACAAACTGAACATCTGGATACCTTTTGCTCAGCAACGCAGCAGCTTGTAAAAAGGTGGCATGATCTTTCATAGGATGAAAGCGTCCAACCAATCCAATTAGCAATGTATTTTCAGTACAGTTCAGATTCGACCGAATACTAAATCGAGCCTCGGCGGAGGGTGCAAATATTTCGGTATCAAAACCATTGGGTATAACGGTGGTCTTATCAGCACAATAACCAATTTTGTGATGATCCTCAAGACCAGTTTGACAGTTAGAAATAATTCTTGCTGGTAAGTGTGATAAGTAAGAAAGTACTTTAATAATCAATAAAGTCATTGCTTTTGTATCGCTTTTTGCTAAAGCAGAATGACGGATATTCCATATAACAGGCACTTGTCTGGGGATAAAGATGCTGACTAACTGTGCAGCAAGGTTGCCATGAGCCATCCAACCTTGAATTAAATCTGGCTGGAGTTTTTGTACCGTGTTAATTAAGCGCCATATTACTGCTATTGATGGCATTTCTGATTTCACGCCAATGGTATACACAGGTATGCCTAAGGCTTCAACTTGATGCCCCAATATACCCCGATCTGCCAGAGAAATCACGACTGGATCAAAACGATTCAAATTTAGACGGGATAGCAGCTTATAAAGCATCATTTCAGCCCCTCCAGTGGAGAGTCCCGTGATGATAAAAGCTAGTCGTTTTCGGGTAGATAATGGCATTTCCTGACTCTAGGTTAGCTTTACTTTCTGCCATCTTAGTGGCGGTTGTTACTGTTAACAAAAGCTGGTCGATATCTTGTAACAAGCTGCCGCCGCCGTCCCAGGTATAGCAACACGCCAAGCAAAACAGGTAATATCTGTGTCTTGAAGCGAACTGCCGTTCCTAGGTTTTGGTAGGAGACAAACCCATAGACAGCCGCCCAAGTCAAAACAAGTAAAATTGCCCAGATAACTAATGCGTCTTTTAAGTCTTTCCAGCGGGTTCTTGTAACTGCAAGCGCAAGCAGAAATAAAAGCAGCAAGTTTTCTAGGCCAGCTAATAAACCAAAAGGATTTAATACTTCTCCGGGTAAGGGACGGAATAGTGCAGTAAAAATTCCTATTGGAATGAAGGATAGTGCCTGGTCAACCTGAGTAAAATCTGCTTGAATTTCTTGTTTAGAACCGCCTTCTGCCCAGCCGCGAGACACCGTATCCAAAGTTTGAAGTGCCTCTTGAGAGGTATCGATTCTAAACTGTTCCTGAAACTGTCCTAGCACAAGTATCAGGGCAGTGACTACAACCACTGCGGCAGTAAGCTTTGGTAAGATACCTCGTACACCTCCTAAAAGAAGGCTCACGGTTGGTATCAGCAAAAGGGGACCTAACCAACTGCGAATTAACATTGTTAGCACTAATCCCAGCGCCGACACGAAGATGTAGCGTAAATTACTGAACTTATGCCACTTTACCACCCCATAAACGTAAAGACCTATACCGAGTAGAATAATCGGATCTTTGCCAATAGTTGACGACCAAAATAGAATTGAGGGAAAGAAGGCTATGGCGTACAAAATTCGGATGTCTTCTTTGTGCAAAAATATTACAGCCGCTCGATAGAAGACATAAATTGCTACTAATCCTACCATAGCAAAACTAACTTTGAGAGCATGGTAGGACACTGGCATAATTTTGTAGTATAGCCAGACTAAGTTATAAATATTTTGAGTTCCACTGCCAATCCTAAACCCAGTCCAATCAAAACTAGCAGAACTTGGTATTTTAAAATAGGAATAAGCATCTAAACTTGAATAATAAATTTCATAGAAAAGCATAAAGCTGAGAGTTACCAGGGACTTAACGATCCAAATGAGCAACAGTTCAGGTTTGTGTCTAGCAGGAATCGGAAAAACTAAAATGCTTAACCCCAATCCAATTGAGCAGAGTAGCCCAGTTACATAGTCAGTGCTTAGATCGTTTTGTGGGATATTTTTGCCCAAAGTAACAACAGTGTTATTCAGCAGTAAGGCCACATCTATACTAAAGATGATGGCAGCGAGTAAGGCAATTAACCATAACTTGCTACGTCCCATAAATCTTTTAACTGACTGAGTGCTTTGTTGATAAATTTGTAATAGCCTGTAGAGTTGCTTGTGTCTTTTCCACCAACTGTTTCACGCTAAAGTGTTCTAGTATACGCGATCGCGCTTTCAATCCCATCTCGTCCCTATCTTTCCCCAAACATGATACCCACCCAGATGCAAGGGTCTCTGGATTTTGAGATGGTACGCTCGCACCAGTTTGCCCCACAATCAAAGCTGAGTCTCCTACGTCTGTGACTACACAAGGCACTCCGCAAGCCATTGCTTCTCCGATCGCATTGGAAAACCCTTCGCCATAAGAAGAAGAAGAGGTAGCAATATCAAGAGCATTGTGAACCGCAGGCATATCTGTCCGTACCCCTGCCCAGATAACTTTTTCAGAGATACCTAGCTTCTGTGTCAACCGATACAACTTTTGAGCGTAACTCTCGGAACCACTACCCACGCACACAAAGCTTACATCTTGGCGTTGTTTACACAAAAGTGCAGATGCCTTGAGAAAGGTAGGATGATCTTTCATTGGATCTAGCCTTCCCACTAAACCAATCAAAATTTTATCCTCTGAAATCCCCCATTCTGCTCGAACTTTTGCCCTAGCTTTTGAGTCAGGCTTAAATCTTTCAGTATCGATACCGTTGGCAATGACCACCATTTTGTCAGCAGGAAACCTATGTTTCAGATGATACGCTCGACCAGCATAGGAATTTACAATGATTGCGTCAGCGAAGCGAGAAAGAAAGCACTCTACTTTGAAGGTCAGATGCGGCAGCCAATCATAACGACTCAAATCTACATTGGAAGCTCGTACTCCCCAAACTATTCGAGTTGAGGGTAAAAATGGTTTTAAGAAGATAGTGAGTAAATTAGATGTACCCAAATATCCGTGCAACACATCAGGGTTTATATGTTTGAGATGAGAGACAAGACGCCAACAGAATCCAAATAAATCCCAGCGTTCGCGCTTTTCTAAAGAAATCAACCGTATTCCGCTATCTTGCAGATCTTTTTCTAACGCCCCACCAGAGTAAAAGTATAAAACTGTTATATTGAATTTTTTCTTGTTAAGGGCTTTTACGAGGGTTATTAATTGTCTTTCAGCACCGCCGTAATTTAGCGAACGAATTAGGAAGGCAATCTCAATCATTGCTTTTTAAAGACAAATTGATTGTTGCCTAAGCCACCTCCACAAGTGATTAGGTTTTCTAGCACAAAATTTTTATCCCTATAGAAATTAAAGATTTCTTCGGGTTTTGCGACTTCAAAGGGATAGCCGCCTAACCAATCAAACCAATCATAAACTTTAGACATACCTCTCGATTTTTTGTACTCGGTATATCGAGCTATTGGATTTCGAGCCTTGAGTATATCTACAGCTAATCCACCTAAAATAAAATAGGGAATGAACAAAGTAGCAACTAGGGTTTTACCTGCTATTCCTGAACAGTAAAGTTGCTTGATTCTGCGCCAACGATTAGATTTATTGCCTTGTTCGTTATAGATAGCAATAAACAACCTACTTCCCTCTGCAACAGGCAAAGTGACCTTTTCTAGGGCTTGCCACATAGCTCCAGTATGGTGAAGCACACCCCAAGAATAAACAATATCAAACTGGCCTAGAGACTTTAAGTAATCTGCGTCTAGAACTGAACCTCGTTCAATAATCCAATTATTATCATCCGGAAAATAGCGGCGTTTGAGTTCTTGCGTACAACCTACTGAATCAGGATCGTAATCAAAAGAATGCACTTTAGCTCCTAACTGACGAGCCGCAAGAGAAAATAAACCGCTACCAGAGCCAATATCAAGAAAGGTTTTACCTTGTAAATCTTCTACTTGTAGCATCTGTTTGAGCGACTTTTGTGCTTCTGCAATGCGCTCATCATTGAGAACAGATAAAAAGCGCTGCCAGTTTTTTCCAAATTGAAAGCGATCGCCCTGCTTAACTTCCTGCTCAAAAGTGCTTGTCATCGCTTCTCCTTGACAACTTGATCTACCAAGTTTTCCCACATTCCCATTACTTTTTCAATGCTAAACCGCTCTGTTAGATCGGGGGCACGGGCCGCAAGACGTTTGCGTTCTCCCTCATCTGACATCAGGCGATTCATTGCTACAGCCAAAGCATTTACATCTCCGCTAGAAACCAAGATACCATCTACGCCATCACGAATAATCTCTCTTGGTCCAGTGGGACAGTCTGTAGAAATGACGGGTAGCCCACAAGCCATTGCTTCGCACAGAGCGTTAGGAAATCCCTCAAACCGGGAAGACATAACGAAAATATCCGCCTGCTTCAGAAATTCATAAATATTTTTCACCCGTCCAGGTAGATGAACCCGGTTAGACAAACCAAGCTGGTTCCGCAAAGCTTCTAATTCCGTGCGTAATGCCCCTTCTCCTAATATTGTCAATGTCCAATCAGGGTAGCAGACTTTTAGCTGTGCAAAGGCTTGTAATAGTATGTCAAAACCCTTCTGATAGTCAAGGCGTCCAACAGCAATTAGGGATGGTTTAGTTATCAATTTTGCTAACTCTGTTTGGTGCGTATTGATAAATATAACTGGGTTAGGGATAACATACGAGCGAGATTGTATCTGGGCAGAAAAATAACTCAACGATCTCGCAGTTACCACAACAACTCGATTGGCTTTGGGATACATCCACTGACGCAATAACTCCCATACCCCACCAATAGAGTACATTGCTGGGTGAATGCGCTCTGATACTACTACTGGGATATGTAACCCGCGCGTTGCCAGTAGGGTGAGTATATTATTTTTATCTATGAAACTAATTACAACATCGGGATGACTATCAGCAATAGCAGCTCGTAGAACTTGAATGCGTTTCAGGTTATTCCAGATACCAACGAGCAAGCTTAGCGACTCTCTGGCTATACCCAAACGAATATGATGAACATGGCAATCTAGGTCATAAAACGGAGGCACTTTGCCATCATCGAAAGTTAACAAAGTAATTTTCCATCTCTTAGCTGCCCAGTAGTTAGCCATTATTGACATTACTCGCTCTGCACCGCCAGCGGAAAGAGAAGCTATCACCAATGTTAATCGCATTTTCTCAAAACAAAAAACAAATTTTCGTTTTGACCATGTACTCCTAAAACTGAAAGTCCTTTTTTTAAGAAACTTATCAAAAAACCCTTCCAGTTTAACTCAGGCCAGAGAACGAAGTAAATTACTTTAATTTTTTCTAACTTGAAATTTTTAGAAAAAATTGTCGATAAGCTTTGAATATCAAACGATTGTTGATGACCCCATTTATGAAAAACTTTCCCACAATCAGGGCAAACAACTATACTTTTTGAAAGGTTTTCATTAAAAGGAACAGTACCTATTAATATGCCAAATTTCTTTAATACTCTTGCTATCTCATTAACCGCTTCATTTGTCTGTTCTGTTGAGAGATGCTCAATTACTTCAGAACAAAAGACAATATCAAAGAAATCATCATCATAGGGAATATTTTCAATATAGCCAACTTTCCCTCTAATGCCACTTTTCTCAAGCTTCGTAATAGCGACTTCACTTGGATCTAAAGCATAAGTCTCCCAACCATGATTACTACATTTATGTTCAAGCCATCCATTACCAACTCCTATATTAAGAACTCTTAGCTGTCTATTACCAGATAACTGTTGTGCTTTTTGAAAAAGAAATTTTAACCTAGGGATTGCCCCTGAGAAAATGGGTGACGATTGATTTAAAGCCTGCCTTTGAAAATAATCCCAAATTTTCTCCTGTTTCATTACTTTATCATCCAATGATTCAAATCTTTATCTACAAGCCACGATAATTTTTGAATATCTTCCTGAAATTCATTAATTAACTCTGCTCTAAAATCTACATTAAGTAGTTTCCGAGACCTTACTCTTGTATTGCTCTGTCGTATTTTGTCTATTATTCCAATCTTTTCTAGACCTAGCGTTTCTTTAAATTTTATTGCTATCTTAAGTAAAGGAAGAGGAGGACATTGTGTGAATTTGCCTATAAGGGAAACTTGATGACTTTTACTCTCATTAATTCTTGGAAAGTTTAACCTTCCATCTAACGGCACTCCTAAAAAGCGCAAGACATCTTCATAAACAGCTTTAGTTGATGTTGTAAAATCATCGTATAAAACTATTTTTACTTGAGTAGGCGGAAAAATATTTAACAGTCTTTCAACTTGATTTCCTAATTGGCAAACTGAGAAATATTGTAGAAACGCTGGTACCGGACATAGTTTAGGAATGTGCAAACCCTTTTTCCGGGAACTTTGGAGATTCCAAGCACGCTTAAACTCTCTTTCCTCTTCATAAAAAGCATAAAGAAGCTCAGAATGTAAGGAATAGGCTAGATCGACGGGGTTACGAAGCATCACAATAATTTTGGCATTTTCATTAAATTTATAAATATTCTTGATAGCCTCCGTCGAGTACAAATACCAAACTGAAGCTTCACCAATTGCTTTATGATCTTCGGTAGCCTCTTGAAATAATTCCAAATATTGCTCTAAGGTTTTTATAAAACGATAATCAAAAAGGTCTTCGGCAAAGTAGTGAGGCTCCTTTACAGATGGCATGAAGATATTTGGATGGCTACTTAAATACGTATGTAGTGCTGTTGTTGCACATTTTGGTGCCCCGGCAATAAAGAAATTTGGTTTTCCCATCCCGCTAAAAAAAGATAGTAGAATTAATTTTAAGTTGCTTGTTTACGTAAACAAGCATGATTATATTCCACAAAGCAGTTGTTAGTGCTGTGGAAAGCGCCGCGCCATTAATGCCTAAGTAGGGAATTAATGCAGCATTTAAAACAACGTTCAAAATAGCACTACTACCAATTATCAGTGCTGCCTCCCGCTGATGTCCGGTCATAGTCATCAAGAAACCCACCGATCCGCTTAAGGCGTTAACCATCTGCCCCACTGTGAGAATGACTAAAGCTGGGAGGCCTTCCACAAAGGAGGAACCGAACAGCATTAGCAGCATATTACCCCCAAAAATTAGCACAAGCGCAATGGGAACAGAAATGAGGAATATTCCTCGGGCTGCTAGTGTAACCATGTGTTGCAACTGTGAATGTTGCCCACTGGCGTAAAGCTGAGAAATCATCGGTGCGGCGATCGCATTTACAGCAGTAATACCAAACAGCGTTAGATTTGCCATGCGGCAGACAGTGGCATAAATACCCGCTTGTGTAGTTCCCAGCATTGCACCAATCATAATTGTATCCGTCTGATTGAGAATCAGATACATACCCGAAATGAGAAACAGCGGTAGAGCTACCCTGAGCCATTCCCGGTTTCGGCAGTCAGGAGATGAGAGTTTGACACGTTGTGGTAACAGGCAGTTGAGGCAGCAAGCGCCAATTCCGAAAGCAATAGTAGCTGCGATCGCATTTAATACCATTGCTGTCGAACCGTCTATTGATTGTGCAAATATACCAGATACAATGCAAACCAAAACAGTTAAAAGTATTGGACGCAGTATCTCATCCGGTAATTGCGCCAACGCTACGTGTCTAAGCGATCGCAAAGCAGCTTGACGTAAGCTCGTAAGCGTTAGGATGGGCAGGATTGCCGAACCAATCCAAAAAGTATAAGTCAATTCTGGCTGGAGTTGGTTCTGAAGTGCCCATATCACCAAGCCAGTCAAACTACTAACACTCACGCTAACCCAAAGTACAAACTGATTGCTAGTTTGCAAAATGCCTCGAAATGCACCCCATTCCGATTTAGCATTATAGGCAGCAACATACCGCAACAACGCTGTATCCCAACCCATTGTCGCCACTGACGCCAAAATGTTTAACCAAGTCAGAACGTAGATATAAACGCCATATTGTTCTGCTCCCATAACCCGAGCCAACAGGACTTGAACGCTAAAGGCAACCCCCGTACCTACCATCTTCACAATTAAAGATACACCTGCACCACGCGCTAAGATTGCACCAACACCTTCTCCGCGAAGTTTTATGATGATTCTGTTTAGGTGGGTTTTTGCTTTGGTGCTGGCTCGTTTAACCACAAGTTTCCGATTTGATCGCCCCACAGCGCTACTCTAGTGGAATGTTGGAAGACGCATTGACACTCACTCGGTAGCAATTCGGGAAAAACATAGGCGTCGGTGCTGTTCCCCTTTGACCTAACCTGCTGCGAAAGCCGCATTCAGCAAAGAGGCTAGGACGGATTGAATAGCCAGCAGTTCATCGGGAGGATCGCTCAAAAATACTCCACTACTGGAGTTGATGAGAGCATTGTAGGCTTCAACTGTCGCCGCCAGCCTAACCGCATCGACCCTGCCATTTGCGGTTAGCCCTTGCAAATTGGCAACTACGTTACGAGCCAGGGTTGGATTAATACCTTCAGTAGCATTCACCAGACCGCTTTCTAGCTGGCTCGCGCTAGCAGCAACATTTCCAGTCCCTGTCAAAACGTTCCCTAAGCT
>NZ_JACJOQ010000712.1:2500-4852 GCF_014695635.1 Coleofasciculus sp. FACHB-712
TTCGGATATCTCCGGCTCATTGCTTGCTTCCAGCTCCCCGGAGCGTTTCGTCGGTCGCCACGTCCTTCATCGCCTCTGTGTGCCGAGGGATCCACCATAAGCTCTTTGTAGCTTGACCACATTCTCTTGCTTGGATGATACGGACGCCTTCTTCGATTGGACGTCTCGTTTTTTCCTGCTTTTTAACGTTACTATGCAGTTTTCAAGGTTCTTTGGCTGGAATTAGAGTCCAGCAGTCTCTCTGAGGCTTTTCGAGTTTCAGAGTCGATGCTGACTTCTTTTTCTGGTTTTCGGTTTCGACTTGCTCGGTTTATAGATATGCCACTCAACCGGGCTTCCCAACTTAAGCTTTACCCTCTTACTTGTCAAGCTGATTGCTTGACTTTAGGTGGGCCATCCTGGACTCGAACCAGGGACCTCACCCTTATCAGGGGTGCGCTCTAACCACCTGAGCTAATAGCCCATGAACCGGAACCGTAATAGTTTGAAAGCTTTTGATGACACAACCTCGACGACCTGGGATGACCTTCTGTGACCGACTTCATCGGTACTCAGAGGTTCGGTCTCCCTTAAAAGGAGGTGATCCAGCCACACCTTCCGGTACGGCTACCTTGTTACGACTTCACCCCAGTCATCAGCCCTGCCTTCGGCGTCCCCCTCCTTTGCAGGTTAGGGTAACGACTTCGGGCGTGGCCAACTCCCATGGTGTGACGGGCGGTGTGTACAAGGCCCGGGAACGGATTCACCGCCGTATGCTGACCGGCGATTACTAGCGATTCCGCCTTCACGCAGGCGAGTTGCAGCCTGCGATCTGAACTGAGCCACGGTTTATGGGATTTGCTTGTCATTGCTAACTTGCTGCCCTTTGTCCGTAGCATTGTAGTACGTGTGTAGCCCAGGACGTAAGGGGCATGCTGACTTGACGTCATCCCCACCTTCCTCCGGTTTGTCACCGGCAGTCTCCCTAAAGTGCCCAACTAAATGATGGCAACTAAGGACGAGGGTTGCGCTCGTTGCGGGACTTAACCCAACATCTCACGACACGAGCTGACGACAGCCATGCACCACCTGTGTTCCGGTTCCCGAAGGCACCCTTCTGTTTCCAGAAGGTTCCGGACATGTCAAGTCCTGGTAAGGTTCTTCGCGTTGCATCGAATTAAACCACATACTCCACCGCTTGTGCGGGCCCCCGTCAATTCCTTTGAGTTTCACACTTGCGTGCGTACTCCCCAGGCGGGATACTTAACGCGTTAGCTACGGCGCGGCCCGGGTCGATACAGGCCACACCTAGTATCCATCGTTTACGGCTAGGACTACTGGGGTATCTAATCCCATTCGCTCCCCTAGCTTTCGTCCCTCAGTGTCAGTTGCAGTCCAGCAGAGCGCTTTCGCCACCGGTGTTCTTCCCAATCTCTACGCATTTCACCGCTACACTGGGAATTCCCTCTACCCCTACTGCACTCTAGCCGTTCAGTTTCCACCGCCTTTCCAGGGTTAAGCCCCGGTCTTTAACGGCAGACTTGAACAGCCACCTACGGACGCTTTACGCCCAATTATTCCGGATAACGCTTGCATCCTCCGTATTACCGCGGCTGCTGGCACGGAGTTAGCCGATGCTGATTCCTCAGGTACCGTCATTTTTTTCTTCCCTGAGAAAAGGGGTTTACAATCCAAGAACCTTCCTCCCCCACGCGGTCTTGCTCCGTCAGGCTTTCGCCCATTGCGGAAAATTCCCCACTGCTGCCTCCCGTAGGAGTCTGGGCCGTGTCTCAGTCCCAGTGTGGCTGATCGTCCTCTCAGACCAGCTACCGATCGTCGCCTTGGTAAGCTTTTACCTTACCAACTAGCTAATCGGACGCGAGCTCATCTTCAGGCTATAAATATTTCACCTCTCGGCACATCCGGTCTTAGCAGTCGTTTCCAACTGTTATCCCCGTCCTGAAGGCAGATTCTCACGCGTTACTCACCCGTCCGCCACTAGAATCCGAAGATTCCCGTTCGACTTGCATGTGTTAAGCAGACCGCCAGCGTTCATCCTGAGCCAGGATCAAACTCTCCATTGTGTTAAGTGAGTTTGTTTTTTTGGCTATTGGAAACTATAAGTTTCCTACCGACTTCGTCTTGGTGATTGAAGTCTCCTCCAATTCACCTGATTTTTTTGACGAGGTACTTGTGTTTACTTGGCTTTCAAACTATTATTTTTTCTAGGTTCGGTGCGCTTCGGTGTCGCTTCACTTTCGCTTGCTCTCCCGACCGCTTTATTAATGTAGCAACCACGAACCGTTTCTGTCAACTGTTTTGAAAAACTTTTTTGGAAAACTCTCAAAAGCTCCAGCCGAGCAGCTTTTGGGC
>NZ_JACJOQ010000072.1:0-2514 GCF_014695635.1 Coleofasciculus sp. FACHB-712
GAACAACTGCGATCGCTCGGTGTCGATCCGGATACTTAAGCGAAAAAGCGATCGCGTGAAACAATGTTTATTGGCAAGCTAGGATTTTATTGCCTAGACGCGCTCAGGCGTTCAAGATTAAGTAGCGATCGCCCAAAGTTCCCATGAATCAAACAGATTTAGCTTTTACCCCAGCGATAGAACAGGCGCGGCTCATCCGCAGCAAACAAGTATCACCGCTAGAGTTGGTGGAACTTTACCTGGAACGCATTCAGAGACTGGATTCCCAACTGGGGAGTTATTTTACCGTCATGGCAGATATGGCGCTTGCCGATGCCCAGGCGAAGACGGAAGCATTGGCAGGCAACACAGAAGAATTTCCGCCCTTTTTTGGGGTACCCATTTCAATTAAAGACCTCAACCCCGTTGCTGGTGTTCGCTGTACCTACGGAACAGCGGCGCTGATGGACAAAATTGCCGCTTATGATGATGCGGTGGTGACGCGGATTAAGCTGGCGGGGTTTACGATTCTCGGTAAGACGGCGACTTCTGAACTAGGTTCTTTCCCTTATACAGAACCTCCGGCGTTTCCACCCGCCCGGAATCCCTGGAATCTCGACTATACACCAGGGGGATCGAGTGGGGGCGCTGCGGCGGCTACGGCGGCGGGGTTGTGCGCGATCGCTCAAGGTTCTGATGGCGGCGGTTCGGTGCGCGGTCCCGCTGCTTGTTGTGGTTTAGTCGGCATTAAACCCTCCAGGGGTCGGGTGTCTTATGCACCTGTGGGCGATCATCTAAATGGCATTGCAACCAATGGCTGCTTGGCGCGTAACGTTGCCGATGCTGCCGCCCTTCTGGATGTCATGTCTGGTTATGTCGCGGGCGATCCCTACTGGTTGCCCGACCCAGGAACGACTTTTCTTGCCGCAACTGCCCAAAAATTGGGGTCTTTGCGGATTGCTTTTTCTACAACAATTCCCCCGATAGGCGAAGCCGATTCGGCATCTGGGCAAGCCGTCCAAAAAACTGTGCAATTGCTAGAAGAAATGGGTCATACCGTTGAACCCGGTTGTCCAGACTTTACCGATTTGATCAAACCTTTTTCCAAAGTTTGGCAAGCTGGTGTGGCGGCGACGGGGATTCCCGGCGACTACTTGGAACCGATGAATCGCTGGATGCTAGAGAAATCCGGTTCTGCGGGTGAATATCTGCAAGCGGTTGCTCAGATGCAAATTATGGCGCGGCGCATTGTTGCCTTTTTTGACAACTATGACGTTTTGGTAGTGCCCATTTATATGCATCAGCCAATTCGGGTTGGGGAGTGGGCGCACCTGAATCCGGAGGAAAGATTGCAGAAAATCATTCAGTGGATCGCTCCGTGTCCCCCATTCAATGCCACCGGACAGCCTGCAATCGCACTTCCGACTGGTTTTGACGCCAACGGGTTGCCAATCGGCGTGCAGTTGGTGGGACGCCCCGCTGACGAAACCACGTTGATTGCCCTCGCCGCACAACTAGAAGCTGCAAAACTTTGGAGCGATCGCCGTCCTGACTTTGCCGCGCAATAAAAGCGATATCTGTTTCTCGTTCCCCGGCTCAGCTGGGGAACGAGGCTAATTAGCCCCAAGACAGTTTATGCTCTGGGATTATCCTGCTGGTTAAATTCGTTAGAGTTCCTGAATACGCGGACGAATCAACAACTCACCGATATTGACGTGTTCAGGTTGGCTCACCACGTAAAGAATCGCGTTGGCAATATCTTCCGCTTGCAGAATATCCGCACCCGGAGCATAAAAACCGCCTTGTCCGGTCACAGCTTCTTTCGTTGCCTCATGCTTAATTGAATCGGCAAGTTCAGTCGCCACTGCCCCTGGTTCAATGTCTGTCACCCGCACGCCATATTCAATTGCCTCTTGGCGCAAACTATCGGAGATGGAGCGCACCGCAAATTTGGTTCCGCAATAGACCGCCGCCCCTTTAAAGGCAAAGCGTCCAGCCACCGATCCAAGATTCACAATATGACCGTGCTTGCGCTTAGCCATGCCGGGAAGGACAGCATGAATGGTGTAGAGGAGTCCCTTCAGGTTCACATCAATCATCCGCTCCCACTCATCCACGCGCCCTTCCAGCATCGGTGCCAGAGGCATTAAACCAGCGTTATTGATCAGGATGTCCACGCCACCCATTGTTTCCAGTTCCTCCCCAAGCTGTGCCACAGCTTCCCGACTAGTTACGTCCAAGGGTTTGATCATCGCCTGACCGCCTGCACGTTCAATTTCTTGGGAAAGCTGTTCGAGTTGCTCTGTGCGGCGTGCCGACAAAACGACTTTCGCTCCGTTCTGAGCCAATATTTTGGCGGTCGCTGCGCCGATGCCGCTACTAGCACCAGTAATCCAAGCTCGTCCTGAAAGGATTGCCATATTTTATCTCCTGTAATGATTAGAGTCGTACTTTACCCATCCCGATGGGGATGAATTTGTCGGTTAGGGAATTCACGCCAATGGTTAGAAAAATGGGCAGTTTAGGCGATCGCTA
>NZ_JACJOQ010000073.1:0-4197 GCF_014695635.1 Coleofasciculus sp. FACHB-712
AAGCTACTGGCGGGTCAGAACTTGTTGTCCGGGAAATCCTCAAGCACATTGATGCCGACCTCTATGCCCTAATTGACTTTGAATCCACCAATCCCGAAAGTTATCTCTTCAATCGCCCCATTAGCACCACATTCCTGCAACACTTCCCGAAAGCCCGCAGTGGCGTCCAAAAATATCTCCCTCTATTGCCGCTAGCGATTGAACAGCTAGACTTACGTGACTATGACGTCATTCTCTCCTCTGCCCACGCTGTCGCTAAAGGAGTCCTCACCAGCCCGCAACAACTGCATATCTGCTACTGCCATACGCCCATGCGCTACGCCTGGGATTTAACTTTTGATTATCTAGACAGTAGCCGACTAGGACGGGGTCTCCCAGGCATCCTGACGCGGTATCTACTTCATCAACTGCGTCAGTGGGATGTACTCTCCGCAAACCGCGTTGATTATTTCATCGCCAACTCCCAACACACCGCACGTCGCATCTGGCGCTGCTATCGGCGGCAAGCAGAAGTCATTTATCCACCCGTCAATGTTGAGCGGTTTTCCTTTCAGCCCCAAAAAGAAGATTTTTACCTCACCGTTTCCCGGCTGGTGAGTTACAAGCAAGTATCTTTAATTGTCCGATCTTTTAACCAACTGGGACGCCCGCTTGTGGTGATTGGCACGGGGCCGGAACTTGACGAAATGCGCCAGCTAGCGAAACCCAATGTAAAAGTGCTAGGGTCACAACCAGATGATGTTGTTGAGCAGTATATGGCTCAAGCAAAAGCATTTGTATATGCAGCCTGTGAAGACTTTGGCATGGCGTTGGTAGAAGCCCAAGCTTGTGGCACTCCTGCGATCGCCTATGGTGCTGGTGGGGCATTAGAAACCGTTCTGGATATTCGGGAACACCCGACACAGGGGACTGGCTTATTTTTTCCAGCCCAAACAGAAGCGGCTTTGATAGAAGCGGTAAAAACCTTTGAAGCATCGCAAGGATTATTTAATCCGGAGATTGCTAGAGTCCGCGCTTCTCAGTTCGCCCCTCAAACTTTCCAGAAGCGCTATCTAGCCTTTCTAGAGAGCTGTTATCAAGAATTTCAGTCATCCTCAGCCATTCGTCCCTAATCATCAGTCATGCTCTTTAGCCGATTGCTAAAAACCCATGACTAATGACCAATGACCCATGACTAATGACCAAATTCTACTTTCTGGGACTCCATTAGCTGTCTTCAGGCGTCTTGTGGCTTTATGATCGGGACTGTGTGGTGTGAAGTGAAGGAGTAAGATGACTGCCGAAAGCCAACTTATCTCCGGCAAGATGTTGTGGGCGTTCGTGAAGCGAGGTTTTCAACCACTCGCGCCGACAGGTAGGCCCAGAGGTTTGAGCAAACAGCGAGACCTCCCCCTACAGCGTCTAGACCGAGATTTCGCTAAGCGATGTTTTGATGTTCTGTTTTCACTGTCGGTTTTGATTTTGTTTTCTCCGGTTTACCTGCTGTTGGCCTTGCTGATTGCTCTGAGCACACGAGGTCCCATTTTTTATGTCCAGGAACGAATCGGGAAAAATCATCGGCCTTTTGGCTGTCTCAAATTCAGAACGATGGTGCCAAATGCAGACGAAGTTTTGCTGCAAATGATGGCAACCTCACCCCATCTGCGTCAGGAATTCGAGGATAATTTCAAACTCAAAGACGACCCTCGAATTACATGGATTGGTAAATTCCTACGGGTGACTAGCCTGGATGAGTTTCCCCAATTCTGGAACGTTCTAAAAGGGGACATGAGCGTTGTCGGGCCAAGACCTCTCGTTGCCGAGGAGTTGTCAAAATACGGGCATCACATTGACAAAGTGCTGACGATTCGACCTGGAATCACCGGATTATGGCAAGTTTCTGGGCGCAATGACATCCCTTATCCGCGCCGAGTCCAGATAGATGTCTATTACGTCAATGCCAGGAATTTCTGGCTGGATTTGTGGCTAGTTGTAAAAACAATTGGCGTTGTCGTTTCCCCCAAAGACAATGGTGCCTACTGAAACATAGCTAATGTTCGGCAATCTATAACTCAAGTCAAGTTCTTTGAACAACGGCTCCTACAGCTTTCCTCCTTGTGTAGAGAGAGCTGTAGTATTTTGTCGTTCATCGTTTTATGAGTTAGTACAGCGCTGGGAGTTACGCTTGCCTCTACAGCAGGTAAACTCTTCATGTCTAATTTCAGAGTTTAGATAAATTGGTTGTTGTAATGGCGATTAATTAATTTGTGTCGCTCAAAATTTATGCAACAGGTACTGTAGGTACTCTTGCAAGAAGCTTTTCCCCTCTTCTTTGCTCAACATTTAGTCCACCGTCGAAATACGTAAGTCTTATTGCCGATGCTTAGCAGAATCTACGTATATTCCTGATGTTGCGCCAGAGATTTTGCGTTAACGTAAGGAGTGAATTAAGGATTTCCTCTACTTACAGAGGGATTTTTCATAAATTTGGGTGCAAGTGACTCTTGCTGCAATGTTAGCGAGAGAAAGCTTACAGGATAATTACCAGTTACTGTTAAGACGATTGTTTCGTCACAGGCTATAGGGAATACTAAGTATGACGCAACGCAAGCGAGCGCTAATTACGGGCATTACGGGACAAGACGGTTCTTACTTGAGCGAATTTTTGCTTGAGCAAGGCTATGAGGTTCACGGGATCATTCGCCGGACTTCTACATTTAATACAGACCGGATCGATTATATGTATGAAGACCCTCACAAAGAGGGGGTGCGGTTGTTTCTGCACTATGGCGATTTAACCGATGGCACAACTCTACGCCGGATTTTAGAACAAGTCCAGCCGGTAGAAATTTATAATTTAGGTGCCCAATCCCACGTCCGCGTTAGTTTTGACTCGCCGGAATACACCGTTGATGCGGTTGGGATGGGGACGCTACGCCTTTTGGAAGCGATTCGGGACTACCAACAACGTACTGGCATTGAGGTACGGTTTTATCAGGCGGGTTCTTCTGAGATGTTTGGTAAGGTACAAGAAGTGCCTCAGAAGGAAACCACACCGTTTTATCCTCGCAGTCCTTATGCTTGTGCGAAGCTTTACGCTCACTGGCAGACGGTGAATTACCGGGAATCCTACGGCCTGTTTGCGTGTAACGGGATACTCTTCAACCACGAAAGTCCACGGAGAGGCGAGACGTTTGTAACGCGCAAGATTACCAGAGCGATCGCTCGCATTGTTGCCGGGAAGCAGAAAAAAATCTACCTGGGCAATCTCGATTCCAAGCGGGATTGGGGCTATGCAAAAGACTATGTAAGAGCAATGTGGCTGATGCTACAGCAACAGGAAGCGGATGATTACGTTGTAGCCACAGGAGAAACTTACTCCATTCGTCAATTCCTGGATATTGCCTTTGAACACGTCAATCTAGATTGGAAAGACTACGTAGAGTTTGACGAACGCTATTTGCGCCCAGCGGAAGTAGATTTACTGATTGGCGATCCCACGAAGGCGCATCAAAAGCTGGGTTGGAAACCATCGGTTACTTTTGAAGAATTAGTTCGCTTGATGGTAGAAGCGGATATGCAAGCTTTGGGCTTGAATTGTCCGAATGGCAATGGTTCGCACTCCCCTCTGGATCTTGCCACGATTCGCCAGAATGTAGGTAGTATGCACGATTAAGTCGTTTTGACTTGTAGGGGCAAGAACGATCCCCGCGCCCTACTGAGTGATGAGTGATGAGTTTTTCATTAACTCATCACTCATCAATTTTTGGAGATATCCTGAATCCAGTGGAGGATGGCAAGAGATATGGCTACTTTAGATTTAAGCGATAAACGGATTCTCGTCACTGGCGGAGCTGGTTTTTTGGGGCGTCAGGTCGTAGATCGGTTGTGTAAAGCCGGAGCCGATCAAAACAAGATTACGATACCGCGATCGCGCGAGTACGATCTCCGCTCTTTAGAACACTGTCAACGCGCCGTTGAGCAGCAGGATGTCGTGATTCACCTCGCCGCTCACGTCGGTGGCATCGGTCTGAATCTGGTAAAACCCGCTGAATTATTCTACGACAACCTGATGATGGGCACTCAACTGATTCATGCTGCCTATCAAGCAGGAGTTCAAAAATTTGTTTGTGTAGGGACTATCTGCGCTTATCCCAAGTTCACGCCAGTACCATTCAAAGAAGATGACCTCTGGAATGGCTATCCGGAAGAAACTAA
>NZ_JACJOQ010000074.1:0-2871 GCF_014695635.1 Coleofasciculus sp. FACHB-712
TCATGCCTGTAATTGACCAGTCCGACCTAACCTCTCTCGTGCGGGAAACGCGGCAACGTCTGGAACTCTCACAAACCAAGTTTGCACAGAAGCTAGGGGTTTCATTTCAGAGCGTTAATCGTTGGGAGAATGGGCGGACTAAGCCCTTGCCGATTGCGTTGAAGCAGATTGAACACTTGCTGCATCAGATGGGCGATACAGGTAAAGATTTGCTCGTCAAATACTTCTCAAAGACTTCTGGAAGTGAGGAGGAGACCCATGAATGATAGCCTCCACAGCTCTGACTCGGATTTGGCAAAAAAAGATTCACTTCAAAGTTCGCAGGGAATTCCTGAAACGGCGTGGCGTCAAAGCCAGGAGTTTAATCAGCAGCTCCTCGACAGTAGCGATGACTGCATCAAAGTATTTGACCTAGAAGGGCGAATTCTATTCATGAGCCAAGCGGGGCAAGTGCGGCTGGGCATTCGGGATATAACCCCCTTCCTCAACACGTCTTGGGCAGAATTTTGGCAAGGAGCAGTAAAGCAAGCGGCAATTGAGGCGATAGCTTTTGCAAGAGACGGTGAGGTTTGTACCTTTCAAGGAGCTTGTTTAACACTCAACGGCGAACTCCAATGGTGGGATCACAAAATTAGCCCGATTCGAGAGGCTAATGGGCAAGTGGAGCGATTGTTGTGCATTTCACGGGAAATCACGGAGCGCAGGCTGATGGAACTCGCCGTGCGCGAATCGGAAGCAAAATACCGTACGTTGTTCGAGTCAATCGACCAGGGCTTCTGCATCTGTGAAGTGCTGTTTGATGAGAACGAGGAACCGATTGACTATCGATATCTGGAAGTGAATGCAGCCTTTGAACGGCTAACCGGACTGGAGCAAGCGAGTGGTAAAACGATGCGGGAACTGGTTCCCAATCATGAAGCCTACTGGTTTGAGATTTATGGCAGCCTTGTGCGAACCCGGGAACCCATTCGCTTTGAGCAGCAAGCGAGCGCAATGAACCGTTGGTTTAATGTCAACGCCTTTTGCATTGGAGAGCCACAAAGTCATCAGTTTGCTGCTTTATTTACCAACATTACCGAGATAAAGCGCATCGAAGCCGAACGCCAAAAAGTTGAGCAGGAACGCGATCGCTTTCTGGCGCTTGGGTCAGATTTGCAAGTGATTATGAGCAGCCACGGGTATTTTCACTGGGTCAGCCCCGCCTTTGAGCGCATTCTCGGCTGGACACCGGACGAAATGACCTCCCGCCCCTGGACTGATTTTCTGCATCCAGACGATATTGTCGCATCGGTCGGGGAAAGCGTCAGCGTGTTATCTGGCTCCGAAACGTTGGCATTTGAAAACCGCTATCGGCACAAAGAGGGCGACTACCGTTGGTTGCTCTGGAGAGCGCAGCCCCACTTAGAAGAACGGGTGCTTTACGCAACGGCGGTAGATATCACCGAGCATAAACAGGCAGAAGTCGCCCTGCGCCAATCTGAAGAACACTATCGCCGGTTGTTTGAGTCGATCGACGAAGGCTTTTGCACCGTTGAAGTGCTATTCGATGCGGATGGCAAGCCGGTTGATCACCGCATTTTGCAAGCGAATCCCGCATTCGAGCGGCAATCCGGCATTGCCAACCCAGAAGGCAAAACAGCAAGCGAACTCGCACCGGGACTGAAACAATATTGGAATGACCTCTACGCACAAGTCATTCACACAGGTGAGTCTATTCGCACTGAAGTGCGATCGGATGCACTCTCACGCTGGTTTGACGTTTTGATTTCGCGGGTCGGCGATGCCGCAATGCACCAGGTGGCAATCGTGTTTACCGACATCAGCGAACGCAAACAGGCAGAAGCCACAATTAGGCAACGGGAGGCGCAATTTCGCCAGCTCGCGGACGCGATGCCGCAACAGGTTTGGATAACCGATGCTGGAGGCAAAACGCAATATGTGAATCAGCAATGGACTACTTATACCGGACTGACCCTAGAGCAGACTCAAGACATTTACTATGCGCTTCAAGTAATTCATCCCGATGATTTTGAGATGACGAGTGAAATGTGGAGGACTGCGCTTGCCACAGAAATACCTTATCAAGTTGAATTTCGCTTGAAACACTGGGCTACTCAGACCTATCGTTGGTTTCTCTCGCGGGCGATCCCTATTCGTGATGAGCAGGGACAAATTGTACAGTGGTTTGGCACTAGCACAGATATCGAAGAGTTTAGACGCGCCCAGGCTGAACGAGAACAGCTCTTACAGCAAGAACAAATCGCACGCGAAGCCGCCGAGAACGCCAATCGGATCAAAGATGAATTTCTGGCGGTGCTGTCCCATGAACTGAGAACGCCCCTCAATCCCATTTTGGGTTGGTCAAAACTCTTGCAGAACGGCAAGCTAGATGCTGCCAAAACCCAGTTGGCATTAAAGACAATTGAGCGTAATGCCCAACTACAAGCAGACTTGATTGAAGATTTGCTGGATGTGTCCCGAATTCTCCGAGGCAAGCTCAACCTGAATATCAGTTCGCTCAATCTGGCCTCCATCATTCAGGCGGCGATGGAAACGGTACGGCTAGCAGCAGAAGCGAAGTCAATCCAAGTCGAGGCAAGCTTTGACCTGGATGTGGGTCTGGTTCAGGGAGATTCCGCTCGGTTGCAGCAAGTGATTTGGAATCTGCTCTCTAATGCGGTCAAGTTCACACCGGCAGGTGGACAGGTGAACATTCGGTTGGAGCGCCTTGACTCTCATGCCCAGATTACAGTCAGCGACACTGGGCAGGGAATTGAATCGGACTTTCTGCCCTATGTGTTTGACTACTTTCGCCAATCTGATGCCACCACAACCCGAAATTTTGGTGGGCTGGGATTAGGGCTAGCGATC
>NZ_JACJOQ010000075.1:0-5450 GCF_014695635.1 Coleofasciculus sp. FACHB-712
GCTAACGAACCGAAGCGCTTTTTGTGGGTGGATGAAGCCGGTCACAATGACTTTAGCTGGGTGGCAGCACAACAGTCTGAGAAAGCTGTGCGGGAGTTTGCCCAGTTGGTGGAGCAGTTTCAGCGCAATCTGCCCAGAGGCTGACGCTTGGGGATAGGCATACTCCCCGCAGGCTTGACTGAAAACGCGATCGCTTGACGCTTGAAGCCGTGCAAATAACCTTGATTACTGACTCTCCGCCAAGTCGGCAACAACGCCCTCTAATCCCGCTACTACCCGTGCCAAACGGTCGTAATCAATTTTATCGGGGGTATCTTGTGAAGTGTGATAGTGGAGGTAACGGGAGGGTGCAGTGTCTGTGACGATGATACCGGGATAACCTTGCTGCCAGAAAGACCATTGATCCGACCAGCCGACGCCGGGAATACTTTCTGGGAGGGCGGCACCTTCGGAGGGAAACTTCGCATGACGACGGAAAGAGGCGATCGCTTTCCTCACCAAATCAGCAGAGGTTGGGTTGCTCACAAAGGCAATAAAGTTACCCTGCGAGGGATAAAACAAGCTTAAAGGAAATGGGTATTTCTGGGTTCCTGGCTTGTCGGAGTAGTAGCCGATGGTTTCCAAACTGAGCATGGCGACAATATTGTCACCGGCGTTGCGGCAGCGTTTGGCATAAACGACGCTTCCCATCTCCGGCGTCTGGAAAAATGGCGGTTCCTCATTCACAAACTCAACGAAGCGCAGAGTTCGGGAGGTCTTTTTTCCAGCAAAGGCACGCGCCAACTCTAGGACGGCTGAGGCACCCGTGCCGTTATCATTGGCACCGGGACTTCCAAATACAGAGTCATAGTGACCTCCAATCACCACAATCTCATCGGCTCGATTTGTCCCGACAATCTCGGCTTCTAGGTTGTAGTAGGTATTCTCAGCAATTTTGTATCCCTGTCGTTGAACTTTATAGCCAGCACTACTCAACGATGCTTCCAAGAAATCAGCCGCCGCCGCCAGATTCTTATAGTTTGAGAAGTTATGTTCTCCCAGTTCACCGGCAATCTTTTCCACATCCTGTCGGAGGGCATCTCGCAGCGTTTCCTCCTGCGGAGTCAGCGGCGGCAATGCAGCTTGATAACTGACTCCGGGCATCCAAATCGATGTAAACCACGCCCAAGCGGCTACACCCAGGAGAATGCCAATGATGGCGAGTCCGATTAATGCTGCCTGATTCACCAACCACCTTCTCCAGCCACCTCGGTTCGCCATACATTTACTTGCTAGGAAGACGGCTGGGAGAGCGATAAAAAGGTTTTTTAACCACAACGGCTGGATAAGCTTTGCCCCGGATTTCTACCTCCAATTCCTGACCAATCTGAGCCAGATTCGGAGGAACATAGGCGAGGGCGATGGGTTGCCCTACCGTTGGTGCTAAGGTGCCGCTGGTGATGACGCCGATGGCTTCACCTTTGGATAGCACCGGGTAGCCATGACGCGCAATAAAACGCCCCTGCATTTGCAGCCCTACCAAGCGTCGTTCTACGCCATTTGCTTTCTGTTGTTCTAAGACTGGACGCCCGATAAAATCGCCTTTCGTATCCAGATGAACCAGCCAACCCAATCCAGCTTCTAAAGGGGTCGTGCTTTCGTCCATATCTTGCCCGTAGAGGCCCATTGCTGCTTCGAGGCGCAGGGTGTCTCTGGCACCGAGTCCGCAGGGTACGACACCCGCCATAGCGAGACTGCGCCACAAGTCTACCCCCACTTCTGGGTCTACCATGACTTCAAATCCATCCTCTCCCGTGTACCCAGTCCGGGCGATGAAAGCTGGCTGATCCAAGACGGTTGCTTCCAAATGTCCAAATGCCTTAATCGGCGTCAGGTCTTCCTTGACAAATTCCTGAAGATATGCAAGCGCTTGTGATCCCTGAACGGCAATCAAAACTTTTGCCAGGGAAAGATCCTCGAAATCAACTTGAGAAGATTCCAGTTGGGCAAACAGCCATGCTTTGTCTCTAGATCGGGTGGCGGCGTTGACAATCATTGCGCCTCGCTGCTCGCCGTCTGCATCTTCGCCCTGATAATAGAAGATAATGTCGTCCAAAATGCCGCCGTGAGAATTCAGCAGGACGGTGTACTGAGATTCACCAGCTTTCAGGCGGCTCAAATCTGAGGGAACGAGAGGCTGCAAGTACGAAATCAGCTGTTTCCCTTTGAAGGTAAATTTTCCCATGTGGGAGATGTCGAACATTCCCGCTGTGGTGCGGACTGCCAGGTGTTCTTGTCCGATTCCGGTATATTGTACGGGCATTTCCCAGCCGGAAAAGGCAGTCAATCGGGCTTTTTGTTCTAGGGCAAGTTCATACAGGGGAGTACGGGCAAGTGCAATCGCCGTCTCTGGATGCAATTCTTCTGACTTAGCCACAGATAGTCATTCCGTCGCAGGTGGATATCTTTTATCCTACGGGATGCTTCTTGCTTGAGCAGTATAAAACGGCAGGTAGCGATAGCGAAGCGCTGACTTGTCAGTTCGCACTCTCTTGATGTGGTGATGCGATCGCGAAGCGCTGACTTGTCAGTTCGCACTCTCTTGATGTGGTGATGCGATCGCGAAGCGCTGACTTGTCAGTTCGCACTCTTTGGATGTGGTGATGCGATAGCGAAGCGCTAACTTGTCAGTTCGCACTTTCACTCAGTGCCTCTAATTTCTGTCGCTTGGCGATTGGAAATCGCAGCTACACAGACGAAACCCGCCTTCGCGGGTTAAATAAAATTTATTAGTCCGCGCAGGCGGACTTTGTTCGTATAGCCGCGAATTACATTCGCCAGGGTATATTGGGTTCCCAGGATCTCCCAGATGCGATCGCTCTCATCCTGACGAATTATCCTCAGATCCTGGCATTATTGCTATCATTTGCGCCAAGATTTCCTGCCCCAAAGGATGCTCCTGCAACGCCTCTATATTAAACCGATTCTCCATCATTCCTTGCATCCAAAAAACTGCAAAATTTTGTTTAACTGTCACTGTATTAGGATGCTTTTCTCCTAAACCACGTTGACAAATTGCCATCGCTTGCAGATACAAAGGTTCGGCTTCGCTGTAACGTCCTTGATTTCGGTAGAGTTCGGCTAAGTTGTTGAGGTGTATTGCAATTTCGGGATGGTCGGCGGGGAGACTTTTTTTATAGATTTTAATCGCTTGCAGATACAAAGGTTCGGCTTCGCTGTAGCGTCCTTGAGTTCCGTAAAGATTAGCTAAGTTGTTGAGGTGGGTGGCGATTCTTGGATGGTCGGCGGGGAGGCTTTTTTTATGAATTTCAATCGCTTGCAGACACAAAGGTTCGGCTTCGCTGTAGCGTCCTTGATTTCGGTAGAGTTCGGCTAAGTTGTTGAGACTGGTTGCGATTCTTGGATGGTCAGCGGGGAGGCTTTTTTTATCGATTTCAATCGCTTGCAGACACAAAGGTTCGGCTTCGCTGTACCGTCCTTGATTTCCGTAGAGAATAGCTAAGTTGTTGAGGTGGGTGGCGATTCTTGGATGGTCAGCGGGGAGGCTTTTGTTATGGATTTCAATCGCTTGCAGACACAAAGGTTCGGCTTCGCTGTACCGTCCTTGATTTCCGTAGAGAATAGCTAAGTTGTTGAGACTGGTGGCGACATGGAAATGTTCTGCACCGAGGCGACTTTCAGTTACTTCTACACACCGCTTCAGCCAAGGTTCTGCCTGCTGATAAAAGCCTTGACCTTTATAAAACCAACCTAAACGTGTAAAAGGTGTAATTAAATCTTCATTGCTAATATATTCAATCAGATACTTAGCAGCTTCTTCAATATGAGGAATTGCCGGACTGATATTGATAATATCTTCACGAATCGGCTGCTGAGAAATTTCTCTTGCCACTGCCACAATTGCCGCCGCAAACTGGCGTTTCATTTCATCAGCTTCGGCTGATTTGTTTAGCTTCTGTTGAAAAAATTGCCGGGTCAGCGGATGCAAACGATAACTTTCCTCACCCAGACTTTGTACCAAATGCAAACTTATTAAATCCCTTAGCGCTTTTTCCCAAATTTCTAGTTCTTCGTCATCCTCCATCTCTAAAGTTAGTGGAATTGGAGCTAAAGCATACAAACTTAACGCAGCACCAAGAAATTGTGCATTATCATCCAACTGTTCCCAACTCAAATCAAAAGCCGACGCTACGCCCAATTCATACTGCATTAACGGGTCAGCTTTCAAAATCGCTTCGTGTTCCAGTCGCTTTCGTTCCAATCGCGCCAACAGTTTCTCCAGCGACAAATTCGGCTGTTGATCCAGATATCTCCCGACTAACTCTAAGCCCAACGGCAAATATCCCAACCATTTACAAAGTCTTCTCGCCACCCAAGCTTCGCGTTTTAGCCGTTCCCTGCCAATTATTGATTCTAATAACTTCATCGCCGCCAATGGTTTCAGCACATCTAGCCGTAACTGCGGCAAAGATGACCCAAACTGAAATCTCGTCGTCAGCAATACTTTAAATCGAGATAATTCCAGCGGAGGTAAGTAAGGCTTGACTTGTTGTTTGTAGTCGGTGACATCATCTAACACAATTAAAACATTGCCGGGAAGCCATTTCTTCCAACAAAACTCCAATTGCTCCGCTAATTCCCAATCTTGCGGCGGTTCAATTTCAAATTCCAACTGCACAAATCTGATAATGCCAGTTCCTGCATTTCCCTGTGCAGATAACCAGCAAACGCCACCTGTATAACTTGATAAATACTGTCTTGCATACTGAGTAGCGAGTTCTGTTTTACCCACACCACCCATCCCAGCCACAGCAGCAATGGTGACTTGCTTATTTTCCTGCAATAACTGGTGAACTTCTAACAATTCTTCTGCGCGTCCGACAAATTCCTTGGCACCGTTGGGAGGAATATTGTTCGCAACAGATTTCGATTCCCCTTCTACCTTATTAAGGGCAGTATACGTAGCGGATGGGATATCAGTTTGCAGCTTAATCTTCTTGGCAACAGCTTGAGATTTTGGTGGTCTTTTCTTTTCCCACTCAATATCAAATTGTCGCAGATTCGCCTCTTTATCTTTATGCCACACCTTCAAAGTAAAGTGCCAATCTTCCGAACCTTTAGTTGCAACACGGTTATCTTCTAAAACTTCTAAATAATTTTCCAGAAGATTTAGCGCTTCCCTAACTTGCGCTGGAGTTAACTTACCTTCGTATTTGTCTTTTGCGGTCAGTTCTTCCAGGTATCGCCGCTTTGTCCTAATTACCAACTGCGTCTCGCTTTGCCAGTTGAAATCAATTGCGAGTTTGTCGCCATCCTCAAATTCATCATTACCATAAGCTAGCAACGCCTCAAACAGACGCTTCACCCGCGCCTTGACATCATCACCCAGAGAACGTCGCGCCATAGATTAAGTCCAAAGATTTTGCCACAAAGTTTGGGGATAACCCTAA